>JAFWWK010000107.1 GCA_017523615.1 Clostridia bacterium | reverse complement strand
GCGGGGGGAAGGCAATGGGGGACTCCCTCCGGAAATTGGGTCCGTGCATAGGGGGGAGAGGGAACCTCATCCACCGCTCCGCGGTCCCTCTTCCCCGTGCGCGGGGAAGGCAATGGGGGACTCCCTCCGGAAATTGGGGCCGTGCATAGGTGGAGGGGGGAACCTCATCCACCGCTCCGCGGTCCCCCTTCCTCTGCGGAGGTCATGGGTCATGGGACACCCCGCCCACCCGTGGTGGGCACCCCATGACAATGGACACCCCGTCGGCTAATGCCGACACCCCATGACAAGCCCTGCGGGGGGAAGGCAAAAGGTGGTCCCCTCCGGAAATTGGGGCTGTGCATAGGGGGGAGAGGGAACCTCATCCACCGCTTCGCGGTTCCCCTTCCCCCTGCGGGGGGAAGGCAATAGGGACTCCCTCCGGATAAAGAGTCCGGGCACAGGTGGAGGGGGAACCTCATCCATCGGTTCGCGGTCCCCCTTCCCCGTGCGCATGACCTCTTGCTGTGGACCATGGGCCCGGGCAGTATCTTCGGGCAGCTCCAAAGCAAAAACAAGCCTCCGGGAATCATCTCTGATCCTCGGAGGCTTGCGTATACATACCCGTTTTTACCGGGTGAGGGAGATCTTCAGGGACTTTTCACCGGAGAGCGCCTCGGTGAGGGCGTCTGGCTGGCCGGAGCCGACATACAGGCTGAAGGCGCCGGCAACAGGGACGCGCTTTCCGTCGTCGGTGACCGCGGTAAAGGCGTCCGGATTGACGGGCAGGGTCACCCGGGCACTCTTGCCGGCGGGGACGGAAACGCGTTCGTATCCGCAAAGCACAGGGTTCGGCGGCACGTCGCGGCATTCCTCAGCCCGGGCGTAGCACTGGACCACGCAGTCGGCATCCATGGCGCCGTCGTTCTTGACGCTGACGGTGACGTTTTCGCCGTCAAAGGCGGCGTCAGAGAAGGTGAAATGGGTGTAGGTGAGGCCGTAGCCGAAGGGATAAAGCGCCTTGCCGGTGAAATACCGGTAGGTACGTTCCTTCATGGAATAATCCTCAAAGTCCGGCAGGTCCGCGGCGCTGCGGTAGAAGGTGACCGGCAGCTTTCCGGAGGGAGAGACATTGCCGAACAGGATGTTGGCTGCGGCGGTCCCGCCGGCCTGGCCGGGGTACCACGCCTGCAGTACAGCGTCGGTCTCGGGGACCGAAAGGGCGCTGCCGGCAGCGATGACGGTGATGGCCTTTTTGCACAGCGGCAGCACGGCGTCAAGCAGCTTTCTCTGGGATTCGGGCAGGTACAGATCTTTTTTGTCGCCGGACCAGAACTCGTTCCCGGCGTCGCCCTGCTCGCCCTCGATGGCCGGGTCCAGGCCGACGCAGAGGATGACGGCGTCCGCAAGCGCCGCCGCCTGTTTCGCTTCGGCCAGGCGGTCGTCGGCGCGGGCCAGGCCGGATTCCCGGTCCTTCACCAGGTTGCAGCCTTTGGCGTACAGCACCCGGATGCCCCGCTTTTCGCATTCCGCGCGGATGCCGGCGAGGAACGTGACGTAACGGGAGGAGGTGCCGCAGTAGTTGCCTTCCAGGGCGGGAATGGAATCGGCGTTGGGGCCGATGACCGCCACGGTGCGGATACCGTCCCCAAGGGGCAGGACGCCGTTGTTCTTCAGAAGCACCATGGCCTTTTCGGCGTTTTGAAGGGCCTTGGCCGCGTGGGCGTCGGTGTCGTTTTCCAGGGGGGAGATGCGGTCGTATTCGCAGTCGCCGTCCATCATGCCCAGGCGGATGCGGGTAGCCATGGCATGTTCGCAGGCGCGGGTGATCTCCTCTTCGCTGATCAGGCCCTGTTTGACTGCCTCCAGGAGGAAACGGTACGTGCAGCCGCAGTTGATGTCGCAGCCGTTACGGATGGCCAGGGCGGCGCTTTCAAAGAAGTTGGCGGTCACATGGTGGTTCTCGTGGAAATCCTTGATGGCCCAGCAGTCGCTGACCACATGGCCCTCAAAGCCCCATTCGTCCCGCAGGACGTCCTTCAGCAGGCGTTTGGAGCCGCAGCAGGGTTCGCCGTTGGTGCGGTTGTAGGCGCCCATGACGGATTCCACGTCAGCGTCCCGGACCAGCTTTTCAAAGGCGTACAGGTAGGTTTCCCGCAGATCCTTTTCGTCCGCGACGGCGTTGAATTCGTGCCGCTTGGCTTCGGGACCGGAATGGACGGCGAAATGCTTGGCGCAGGCGGCGAGCTTCAGGTATTTGCCGCTGCCCTGCAGGCCCCGCACGAAAGCGCAGCCGGTACGGGCCGTCAGGTAGGGATCCTCGCCGAAGGTCTCCTGGCCGCGTCCCCAGCGGGGATCACGGAAAATGTTGATGTTGGGGGACCAGAAGGTCAGCCCCTTGTAGATATCCCGGTCGCCGAAAGAGGAAGCGGCGTTGTATTTGGCGCGGCCTTCGGTGGAAATGATGTCGGCGGTATCCTGGATGGCCTTTTCGTCGAACATGGCCGCCAGGGCGATGGCCTGGGGGAACACCGTGGCGGTGCCGGCCCGCGCCACGCCGTGAAGCGCTTCGCTCCACCAGTTGTACTCGGGGATGCCCAGGCGCTCGATGGCGGGGGCGTCGAACCTTAGCTGGCCGGCTTTCTCCTCCAGGGTCATCTCTTTTACGAGTTCATGGGCGCGGGCAAGAGCTGTTTTGTGATCCATCATGCTTTGATACCGCCTTTCGTTTCTGTTTCGTCCGGTTCAGCGCTGTCCGGTGTCAGGATGCCCGCCGGAACGGGGGAGAAGGCCGCGCGGACAAACCGGTCCGCCGCCTCAATGGTGTCGAAATTGGCGATGATGATCTCGTTGCCCATGGTCCCGGCCAGGGCGTCCGGCATCCGGGTCATCCGGCAGATGTTCTCCGGATACAGGGCCGCGATCTCATCAGCGGAGCAGGTGTAGTTCACCTCGTCCCTGCGCCCGCAGCAGACGCAGTAATAATGTTTGCCGGGATAGTCATGGACGGCGCCGTCAAAGGCGACCATGTCCGCCCAGATCTGATAGCAGTCGGCGGATTGGGAGAAGTTGAGCATATCCGGGGTGAACCCGCCCGCGGGCCGCATGTTGACCTCCAGGCCGATCACATCGCCCTTTTTGCCCAGGCCTTCCCTGTCAGCGGTCAGGCGGAAAAACTCCAGGTGGAAAAAGCGGCTTTTGACGTCGAAGGCCTTCAGGACCCTTTCGCCCGCGGACCGGATGTCAGGCGCCACCTGCTTGTGGACGTAATAAAAGACCGGGACCCCCTCGTTGACCATGTCCATGATGGAATTGACCGTGGTATGGCTGGCGGCGAAAAGCACGTTGCTTTCGCTGTCGCACACGCCGTCGAAGGTGGTCACTTCGCCCTTGACGAATTCCTCCATGATGTAGGGGATCCGGGGGAGATGATCGAAGAAATCGGTGAACTCGGCGTCGTTTTTCAGTTTCCACGTGGCCGCGGCGCCGACGCCCCGGTCGGGCTTGACCACCACCGGATAACCGACGCTGCGGATGAAAGCGGCGCAGGCCTCCCGGTCCTCGCACAGGATCCAGCGGGCGGTGGGGACCCCTGCCAGGGCATAGTATTTCTTCATTTCGGATTTGGAGCGGTAACGGGAAATGTCTTCGCTTTTAAGGCCGGTGGTGATGTTGAACTGGGTGCGGAGGTACGCGTCGGTCTCCATCCAGTATTCGTTGTTGCTCTCCACCCAGTCGATCTTGCCGTAGCGGAAGGTCAGGTAACCCATGGCGCGGATCAGCTGGTCCCGGTCGAAGAAGCTGTCGACCTTGTAGTATTCGGTCAGCGCTTCCTTCAGTTCGGGCCGAAGGGAGTCGTAGCTTTCGTCCCCGATGCCCAGTACGTTGACGCCGTTGCGCTTCAGGCATACGCAGAAACGGCAGTAATCCGAGGGAAAATTGGGAGAAATAAACACAAAATTCATGAGCGTTCCTCCGGGTTCGGGCTCCATTCCCGGGAGCCGTCTTTCATCAGACTATACCCTTCAAATGTACAACTTTTGGAACGCTTTTTCAAGGGGTGAAAGCGAAAAGCAACAGATGACATCATGCTGTTGAATAATGATTTTATGCTTGTATTCACACACTATTTTGGATATAATAATGCCAGCGGACACATACGATCCAAAGAAGAAAGGGGAGCCACATATGGGCAAATTCAGTGTCAAGAATACAAAGGCCGGCATTCATTTCAACCTGAAGGCGGGCAACGGCGAGATCGTCGCCACCAGCGAGGTCTACAACACCCTGCGCAGCTGCATGAACGGCGTGGACAGCGTCAAGCGCAACGCGCCCAAAGCCGCGCTGGAAGACCAGACTGCGGAAGGCTTCAAAAAGGAAAAATGCCCCAAGTTCGAGATCTATGTTGACAAGAAGGGCGAATTCCGTTTCCGCCTGAAGGCGACCAACGGGCAGATCATCGCCGTATCCGAGAGCTACAAGGCGAAGGACTCCTGCCTGAACGGCATCGAATCCGTCAAGAAGAACGCGGATTCTCCCGTGGAGCGCGAGGAATAACACGCCTGTTTTCCGCTTGGAACACCGCTTCGCCGCGCCAGCGGCGAAGCTTTTTTAAGTCGGAAGGCCGATTTGATCCACCTGCTTGCGCGTCATGAGGGGCCGCCTTTGCCGGACACGGTCGTGCCGGAAAGATAAGGAGCCCGCCTTCAAACAGACCACGGGGAGAAACAATGGAACTTAAAAAAATGCTGGTCCGGATGATGGAGCGGCGCGGCCTGTCCAAGGCAGGCCTGGCTTATGCCCTGGGGTATAAGAGCGCCACCTCGGTCACCCGGGTGATGGAAGGCGCCTGCGGCAGAGAAAGCGCCGGGGAATTCCTGCAAAGGATACTGTCCTGCGCTCCTCTGGCCCTGACGGCGGAAGAGAGGCGGGACCTGCTTTCCTGCCTGGACAGCCGGGAACTGGGGGAGGAAAACGAAGGCCTGTACGAGGCCTTTGGATATTTGTTGGAAAAAACATACCGCGCCTGCGGGGATAGGGTGTTCAGGGAGCTGTTCATGACACAGGCCCGGGAAGCCTGCAAGGAATGCGTAAGGATGGGGATCGTGCTGTTCAACTGTGTGGACGAGGGCCTGAGCTGGGAGATCCACCGGGCCATGGAAGGACAGTGTTTTCCCATCACGATAGACCATTACATCCATACCGCCCAGTCCCTTGCCCAGCTGCCCATTATGCTCAAGGCAGTCCTGCCTCTGCTGCATACGCCCAGTTACCGCTGCCGGACGGTGAGTATCCCGGAAGGCGGCGCGCGCAGGGGGATCTTTGGAGCGGACGCGGCACTGATGACCTTTGAATACCGGGGAGGGGAGGAAAAACAGTTCCTCAGCTTCCTGTACGGTGAAAAAGGCATTGTGACGGTCCCCCTGTCCCGCCATACCGAAGCGGCTGACCTGTTTTGCCCCGTGGAAAACATCCGACAGGTCAACGGCGAAGGGGTGCCCAGTCCCGGTGAGGGACTGGACAGGTACCTGGCGTTCTGCTGCGATCTGGAACGCGGCCACGCGGTCTACCAGATCAAGCCCAGCCTTGGTATGGAGCAGATCCCGGCGGATATCCTGATCTCCGCCGCACAAGACGGGGAAAGTTGGATGACGGAACACCTGAAGGGACTTATGCCGCTGCTTGAAAACAGGGAAAAGGACCTGCTTTCCAAGAGAAAAGCCCAGTACCATGTGTTCAAGGAGGCGGAGATGCGGCGTTTTGTTTCCACCGGGCGGATGACGGATCATCCGGCAATGCTGCGCTCTTTCACGCCCCCGGAGCGTGTGAGGATCCTCAGGCGTCTGGAGGACAGGCAGAAGAAAGACCCGTATTTTCATCTGCTGTTCTTCAGGGAAGACGACAGGTGGCTTGATGATGAGATGACACTGTACGAAGACGTGGGGCTTTCGATCATCAAGCCCGGGACCGATTACAGCCAGAATGGGCTCCATAGCGAAACGCTGCTGGTGGGGCCGCGGGAGTTTCTTGAAGCATACAAGTCCTTCTTCCTCAATCGGCTGATCCGTACCCAGTGCAGGGACAGCAGGGAGTCCGCCGGCATTCTGCACTCCCTGATCGAGGAAACGGAGGATATGTGCGAGTGATAAGATCCACTGACGAAAGGAGCCGAAGCCGGAAACGGCGGACGACGATGAAAGAGAACAAAAACGATATGGAAAAGGAACCCTTTTCCCCATGGGAAGAGGCCGCCGCTGAGGCGGAAGAGATCCTCGGCGCCGACGAGGAAAGCATTGCTCCCGCCGAGGCGGGGGAGATCCTGAAACGCCTGGAGAAGCTGTACGATATCCTGGCGGAGGTCAATATGGAGGATGAGGACAGCGAGGAGGCCGCAGCGCTGGACGAACTGCTGGAAGAGATGGACGATATGATGGACGGACTGCGCGAAATGCTGGAACCTTGACACAGGGAGCGCAGGGGTCTTATAATCTTTGTGCCTGAACAGGGATCGGAGGGGTGCGGCGGACCTGTTCCTTTGACGAGGAGGGCCGCCTTCCAAGCGGCTTGCTTTCGCAAGGAAGGAGGAGAACCTCATCCGACTGCTGTATTGAATGATCGAAAAATTACCGGGCCGGCGAAAACCGGTCCGCGGACAGGAGTGGAAAAAATGCGGCCTGAAGATATTCGTTTCGCTTCCCGGTTTGACGGGATCTCCGGAAGCGCGATACGTGAGATCTTTAAATTGCTGGCGGTGCCGGGGATGATCTCCTTTGCCGGAGGGAACCCCTCGCCGGATTCCCTGCCGGGCGAGACCTGCGGGAAACTGGCGGAGGAGCTGCTCAGGGAAAAGGGCAGGGTGCTTCTGCAGTACGGCGCCACCGAGGGCTATGCCCCCCTCAGGGAAAGCCTGACGGGCTATATCCGGGACAGCTTCGACGTCGAGGCCGCGCAGGAGACCATCCTTCCCACCACCGGATCCACCCAGGGAATGGACCTTCTGTGCAAGGCCCTGATCGATCCCGGCGACGCCGTGATCATCGAGGACCCCACCTTCCTTGGGAACATGCAGTGCATGAAGCTGTACCAGGCCCGCCTGGTGCCCGTCCCCAGCGACGAGGACGGCATGGACACGGACGCTTTGGAGGAGGCCATCCTGAAGGAACACCCCAAGATGATCTATGTGATCCCCACCTTCCAGAACCCCACCGGGCGCACGCTGTCCCTTGAAAGGAGAAAGCGCGTGGCGGAGCTGGCCGAAAAATACGGCGTGGTGGTCGCCGAGGACGACCCCTACCGCGATCTCAGGTATACCGGGAATGCGCTGCCATCCATCAAGAGCTTTGACCGGGCGGGCATGGTGGCCCTGCTCGGATCCTTCAGCAAGGTGATATCCCCGGGCCTGCGCGTGGGCTTCATGAACGCGGATCCCCTGATCCTGCGCAAATGCACCATCGGCAAACAGTCCTCCGACGTGCACACGGCGCTTTTGAACCAGGCCATCGTGGATCGGTACCTGCGCGACGGGCTCCTCAGGCCCCATATCAGCGAGATCTGCGATATGTACCGGGAGCAGATGAACGCGATGCTTTCGGACCTGAAGGGCCTTTCCGGGGTGGAGAGCTATACCCGCCCCGAGGGCGGACTGTTTGTGTTCGTCCAGCTCCGTGAGGGCATGAACGCGGCGGAACTGCTGCTCAAATGTGTGGAAAAGAAGGCCGCTTACGTTCCCGGGACCCATTTCTATGCCTTTGGCGGCCACGAAAATACCTTCCGGCTCAATTTCTCCATGTCCTCCGTGAAGGATATCCACCGCGGCATGGAGATCCTGGACAGCGTGTTTTCGGCGCAGTGAACTATGCCGGCATATAAAACGCTGAGACACAGGGGCACAGACGAGGTGGTCATCACCCGGTCCCGTTTTATCGGGCAGAGCTGTCCCTGCCATACCGAGGAGGAGGCGCTCGCGTTCCTCGCCGAGGTCCGGGCCAGGTACCGTGACGCCCGGCACAACTGCTATGCCTATATCATCGGCTCCAACATGGGCGTCATGCGCTATTCGGACGACGGGGAGCCCGGCGGAACGGCCGGCCTGCCCATCATCGAGACCATGAAGGCCCGGGGCGTCACCGACGCCTGCGTGGTGGTGACAAGGTATTTCGGCGGCGTGCTGCTGGGCACCGGCGGCCTGACGAGGGCCTACCGGAAGGGCTGCGTCATTGCCCTGGACGCGGGGGGCGTGGTGGAAATGATCCCCTCGCTCCTTTTCCTGTGCGAGGTGGCCTATCCCCTGTGGGACCGGCTCAGCCATGCGCTCAATTCCCTTCCGGTTGAGATCGAGGACACATCCTTCGATACGGCGGTGCAGGCGACGCTGAAGGTGCGAATGTGCGACGCGGAGACGGTCAAAGCGGAGATCGTCCGCCTATGCCAGGGCCGGGCGGAATTCCTGGATATCGAGGAAAAGGAAATGATGTGGGATGCGCCGCAGGAATACGACGGCGGCGAATAAGCCCTGAGGATAACGGGAAAGGCCAAAAAACAGCCTTTGGGATCAGCCTGATCCGCAAGGCTGTTTTTTTCTGTTCAGGAGAAACGGGCATGCGAAGGACAGCCTTTCGATGCATCCGGCCGCCGAAATAAGAACAGGGACCGGCACTTGCGCGCCGGTCCCTGAAAAATGTTACTGGATCCCTTCGTACTTGTCGCGGGGGCGATAGGTGGTGTGCAGCAGGTGGTGGGCCTTGTGGCTGCCGGGTTCGCCCAGGTACTCGCTGTAGAGGACCTTGAGTTCCTCGTTGTCCTGGCTCTTGCGGCGGGGTTTGCCGGCATCCTCGTCGTAGAGGGCCTTGGCGCGCAGGGCGGACACATTGACGCCGGCACGCACGTCGGCCTTGACGATGGGCTGGCCGCCGCCGGTCACGCAGCCGCCGGGGCAGCACATGACTTCGATGAATTCGTATTTCTTTTCACCGCTGCGCACGCTGTCCAGAAGCTTCTGGGCGTTGCCGGTGCCATGGGCCACGGCCACGTGCAGCTTGGTGCCGTTCAGGTCGATCTCGGCTTCCTTCACGCCCTCCAGGCCGCGGACCTCGTGGAATTCCACTTCCTTGAGTTCCTTCTTGGTGACGACCTCGTAGGCAAAGCGCAGGGCCGCTTCCATCACGCCGCCGGTGGTGCCGAAGATGACGCCCGCGCCGGTGGATTCGCCCAGGATGGAATCGAAGTCCTCGTCGGGCAGGGAGTTGAAATCGATGCCCGCGCGGCGGATCATCCTGGCCAGCTCGCGGGTGGTGATGACCTCGTCTACGTTCTGCATGCCGTCGTTGGAAAGTTCGTCCCTTCCCGCCTCGAACTTCTTGGCGGTGCAGGGCATCACGGAAACCACGGCGATGTCCCTGGGATCGATGCCGGCCTTCTCGGCGTAATAGGACTTGATGATGGCGCCGCCCATTTCATGCGGGCTCTTGCAGCTGGAGAGGTTGGGGATGAAGTCCTGGTTGTAGGTCTCGCAGTACTTGATCCAGCCGGGGGAGCAGGAGGTGATCATCGGCAGCACGCCGCCGTTTGTCAGGCGCTGCACCAGCTCCGTGCCTTCCTCCAGGATGGTCAGGTCGGCGGAGAAATCCACG
>JAFWWK010000002.1 GCA_017523615.1 Clostridia bacterium | reverse complement strand
GTAACAAAAACCAGCACATACAATGTCATGGCAATATCTGCAGGTGAAATGGGAGCCATAGGCGTGGTACGTGACAAGATGGTTTTTCTGTACGAATCCCCGTCAAAAAAGCATACAACTGAAACCGAGTTTGATATAACGGGTTTAACTGCTCTTCCCAAAGTTTCTATTCTTTATTTTTCCGTAGACGCAGATCCGGAGCTTTTGCGTTTTTCCGCAGAACACGCAGACGGCCTGGTCATTGCCGGAGCCGGGGCCGGAGAATTCAGCAAAGAGTGGATCGAGGTCATCAATGGGCTTTCAATCCCCGTTGTCATCAGTTCCCGAATCGATGACGGTGTGATCACCAGAGACAATCTGCTCTGCGGCAACACTGTGGCCGCGAACAATCTCCCACCGCAGAAGGCGGCAATCCTCCTGCGATTGGCGCTGACCGGGGATGTAAGCCAGGAATATCTGGAGAGGCTTTTCCTGCAATACTGATATGGTTTATGATGATCACGAAACCGTTTGATCGACACATTCCAGTTTGACGTACTCCCCGGCAGGTCTCTCAAAACCCTGCCGGGGAGTTTTTCATTGCCGCTCCTGATCGTGCTTCTGCTTTGAAGCATCCCTCACAGGCCGCTGCTCGTCAGGCTCCAGCGTCGCCGCGTCGATGGCGGCTATAAAAGAAAGCCCTTTGTTTGTTTTTCTGCGCGTTTGGGGTTCGATGATCCGTTCCACAAAGCACGGCGCGGGATCGCGGCAGGCGCGGCCGCGGAAAGATAATGGCCTGAAGCGGGTCAATAGACGGCGATCGCGTAAACAGGGGCTTTGCGTTAGACCGGCGCATGCGGCCGCACTGGCGAAGGCCCGCCGTGGCATTGCGTTTCCGGCGCGGTTTCTGTATAATGGGTAAAAAAAACGGGGAGGCACGGAAATGGGCTGGTTCGGACGGTTTTATCTGGACAAGGAAAAGGACATCATCGTCGATCTCAGCCTGGAGGGCGACCGCATGGGATACACCCTCTCCACCCCGAACCACAGGACCGGCAACCTGATCAGGAACCTGGCCGCCCTGTGCGGCCTTCCCATCAGCAAGGATTCCTCCGGGCTGATGGTCATCCGCGGAAGGGTCCCCTGCTACATCAACGCGGACAACCGCCCGGTCTATATCTTCCGTCTCCGGGACACCAAGGTGGCCAACATCTACACCGACGGCACCGTGGAACGCAAGGCCTCCATCCCGGCCATCTCCAAGACGCTGATGAGCCAGACCAAGGACTACCACCTGGATTTTGCCCGGACCGTGGTCAAGACTTACATCCCGGCGGAATGCAAATTCCGCGCCGACCTGCACACCCACATGAACGCCAACCTGGACGGCGATCTGCTGATCGCCCTGGGGATCTTCCACCACATCGCCTATCCCCTTTATTATATCAAAAAACTGGGGCTCAGGGTCAACGCCCGCCAGAGCGCTCTTCTGGACACGCGCCGGGCCCTTTCCGCCCGAAGGTTTGCGGACTCCTCTCTCACGGGCAAATACCTGACCCGCCGTATCGACGACAACACCTTCATCGACTTCGCGGACCTGATCCTCGGCAACCCCGGGGACGCCGCCTGGAACATCTCCCACATCCGCGCCTCCCTGGCCGTCATGAAGGACGGCCAGGCTGTGTTCACCAACCTTGAAAAGGTGTACCTCTACCGCTATGTTTTCACCCGCGGGATCCCGGCGGAGGAAAAATGGACCGACGGGGATGCGGACGCCCTTCCGGATAAGGATATCGCAGCCGCCCTTAAGCGCATGGAAGAGGACCACCGGGGAACATACCGGGGAAACACGCTGTTCATGGACAAGCTCCTTTGGATCGCCCGTTCCTATGCCCGCCGGGGGATCCGCTACGCCGAGATCTCCGACACCTCCCTGGTGCATCCCGACCGGGCCGCCGCGACCCTCGCCGCCGTTCACGCAGTGATGCCCCGGGTGACGGCGGAGACCGGCGTGACGCTGCGCTTCCTGGCCGCCATCCGGCGCACGCCCCTGACCATCGTCCGGGACAGCGTGGCGGAGGCCGACGCCCTGCGGCGCAGCCTTTCGGTGCTGCACGCCGTGGCGTCGGACCCGTACGTGGCCGGAAGCGACATCATCGGCGAGGAGATCAACGATATCCGCGAGCTCCGAAGCGTCATCCGGGAGATCGTAAGGCTCGCGGAGGAGGAAAAAGGATTTGTGATCCGCATCCACGCCGGGGAAAACGACAGCCTGAGGGACAACGTGTACAATTCCCTGATGTGCGTCAGGGAAGCCGTCGCCCCGGGAAAGGAAATGCCGCCCATGCGCATCGGCCACGGCCTGTACACCGCCAACCTCTCCTCCCGCAAGGGACGGCAGCTGACGGCGCTGCTTCGTGAGACCAAAGTGATCCTGGAATTTCAGCTGACGTCCAATGTACGCCTCAACAACCTTTCCGCCCTTGATCACCATCCGCTGAAGCAGTACCTGGCAGAGGGTGTCCGCTGCGTCCAGGGCACAGACGGAGGCGCGCTCTACGGCACCGACTCCATCGACGAGCAGCTGGCCCTGGCCAAGCTCCTCTCCCTGACGGACGAGGACCAGGTCCGGATGTGCGAAGCGGAAAGACAGGCCATGGAAATGGGACTCGCCGCCTTCCGTGAAAAATCCGCCCGCCTGCCCGACCTCACAGGCGAAGGCGCCGTCGAGGGCTGGTACCGGGACAGGATCGCCAACGCGGCCGCCCTGCAGATCCCCCTGCCCGGCGAAAAACGCTATCCCAGCGCCGAGGCGCTGCGCGAAGGGGTGGAGGAACTGCCCTCCGACGGGGTCCCGCTGGTGATCGTCGGAGGCAGCTTCTCAAGCGACCGCCGCCGCAGCGCCGTAAGGAAAGAGGACCGGGAACTCCTGGACGCCATCCTCGAAGGCTGCGACCCGGAAAAGGTGTTCCTGGTGATCGGGCCGAAATTAAGGGGGCAGGAAAAATACCTGGCCGAAAGGGCGGCGGAACGCCTGAGGACGTACTGTTTTGTTCCGTCCCTCGTCACGGCGCGGGAAAAAAAGCGCGTCCTTGAAAGCGGCCTGAGGGTGCGGGTGGCCATCGAGCCATCGCCCATGGGGGTGTACAAGAGCTTCGCCTACGAGATCTTCAAGCGCCGCCCCTCGGTGCTTGTGGCCTTCGACGGCAACAGCGCCGCCTGCAACATGATCCAGGAGGCGCGCAATGGGAAATACCCCTGCGCCATCCATGTGGACGCCCGCTCCCGCATCCTGCGCTTAAAAGCCCGCACGCTTGAGGGGTACGTGTCCCTCTTCCCCGCTCCCGGCGCCGCCGAACACATTCTGGAGGATATTGAAAAAGCCGCGCAGCGGTAAATGAAAGGGGAACGAAAGATGGCAGACAAAAAGGATCTCGAAGCGCTGTTTCTTGAAATGCATCCGGGTTTTTTTGAAAGAGAGTACATCCGTTCCATCCCCGAAGGTCTGGTATGCGAAGAGATGATCCTCCCGCTGGATACGTTCGATCCCGGGGCATACCGGAAATCCTTCGAAGACAGCGTATCATTTGGGTTTTTCCATGGCAGTCAGGATGATCTGCACGCCGCCGTCGAAAAGGTCGTTCCCGCGTGGGTCAAGCTGTACGACGGCAAAAGCAGGGTGTACTGCGGCTTTATCGACGGCAGGATCGCCAGCTTCTGCATCGTCGAGGACATGGGAACGCATACCCTGGGCGGACGCACAGTCCGCATCGGCGGTCCCGGCTGCGTCGGAACATTGCCGGAATACAGGAAGAGGGGCATCGGCCTGACGATGGTAAGGGACGCGACGCGGATCCTGAAGGAAGAGGGCTTCGACTTCAGCTATATCCATTACACCGGGGTCGCCCCCTGGTATCAGAAACTGGGGTACAGGACTGTGCTGAAATGGAACAGGAACGGCATCCTGTAAGGCCTGCCCGCACACCGGAAGGTGGCGCGCCTTTCTTTCCCTCTCCCCCTCACCGCCGGGCAGATCCTTCAGGGCGTTAAAAAACCGGGGAACGGCGGATCGCCCCGGTTGACAGCACATGTTAGCAGGCCGTAAAATAAACGTGAAATCCGGCCTCGCCGTGCCATTCCCGTATATTACAAATATTTTCAGGCTGTCTGAAGGGAAAGGAGCGTATGATCTCCCGTTTCGGGAAGATCCATACAAGTCTGTTTATGAAAAAAAACGACGCAAAAACAGGCGAACGGGGAAACAAAATGCGTTCCCTGTCCTTCAGGACGCTGCTGACCGTCGTCATCAGCTGCCTGGCTCTGGGTGTGACCGCCCTGATCATCGGCCTCGGGCTGTACCGCAGCGCCCTGAACGACCAGTACATCCGTCATGCGTTTGATATCGCCGTTTTTGCCCACCAGTCCGCGACCCGCGGCAGCGCCGACACCGTGGGCCTTGCCGGGGACGTGATGCGGATCTATCGCAGCCTGTCCCCCGAACAGCGGAGCAAGGTGGGCACGGAGGAGTACCTGGGATACTTTTCGGAAGTCAACACCGGAAAAGGCAGCGCCTATGACATCCTGATGCATATGCTGGACACCTTTATCAAGTCCGGCGAGGTGGACGACGTGTACCTGGCCATGTACGACCGGGAAACGAACGCCCTGGTATATATGGTGGACCCCCAGGAGAAAGACCGGTTCATGACCGGCGAATGGGAGACCGTGGAAGCCGAGGAGACCGAAATATTCCTGTCCTGGAACGGCAAAGGCCTCCTGTACCACAATTCCGTCACCGAAAAATACGGCTGGCTCTGCACCGCCGGCATGCCGGTCCGCGACCCGAACGGGGAAGTGTGCGGCTTCATCCTTGTGGACCTGACCACAAACCCCATCCGGAACGAACTGATCTCTTTCGCCCTCAGGATGACCCTGGCGCTGCTTCTCGTGACGGCCCTCATTTCATTGCTTCTGGTGATATTCATGCGCCGGAACATCGTCGCTCCGGTGAACGCCCTGGCGGGCGCCGCCGCGGCTTATGTACAGGACAAAAAGAACGGTTCCGCCGCGTCCGATCATTTTTCAGCCCTGGATATCCGCTCGAGTACCGAGATCGAAAACCTCTGTCATACCATGGCGGACATGGAGCGCGACCTTGCCGAACACGAGGAAACCGTCAAGAAAGCCGCGGCGGAAAAGGAAAGGATCCTTACCGAGCTCAACCTGGCGACGCAGATCCAGGAAGACGCGCTGCCCCACGTGTTCCCCCCGTTCCCGGACCGGAAGGAATTCAGTCTTTATGCCGCCATGGATCCGGCGCGCGAGGTGGGAGGAGATTTCTATGACTTCTTCCTGGTGGACGAGGACCACCTGGCCATCGTGATCGCGGACGTCAGCGGCAAGGGCGTCCCCGCCGCCCTGTTTATGATGGTTTCCAAAGCCATTCTGGAAAACAACGCGATGACCGGCAGATCGCCGGGCGAGATCCTTGCTTCGGTCAACGAAACGATCTGCGCGAACAACCAGACCCAGATGTTCGTAACCACCTGGCTGGGGATCCTGGAGATCAGCACAGGCAGGGTCACGGCGGCCAACGCGGGGCATGAATACCCGGCGGTCTGCAGGGCCGGGGGACGTTTTGAGCTGATCAAAAACAGGCACGGCCTCGTGATCGGCGGCATGGAAGGGATCCGCTACACGGAATTCGAAATGTTCCTCAGGCGCGGCGACAAGCTCTTCCTGTATACGGACGGCGTTCCCGAAGCGACCAACGGCAGCCACGAGCTGTTCGGAACGAAGCGGATGCTTTCCGCGCTTAACAGCCACGCGAACGGCAGCCCCCAGGACATCCTGAAAGGGGTGCGGGAGTGCGTGGACAGCTTTGTAGGCGGCGCGGAACAGTTCGACGACCTGACCATGCTGTGCCTAGAGTACAAAGGCCCATCAAATAATACGCCATAAAACAGCAGGTAAAAAACGAAGCTCAAAAAAGCGGAAAACGATTCAGCGGGCCCCCTTCTCACCGGATACGGAACAGGCGGCCGGAAGGCGGAACAGGCGGCGGGTGTTTTCCTCCGTTATCCGTTCCACAAAGCCGCTTTCCAGTCCCTTCAGTTCCGCGACTTTGGCGGCCACCGCTTTCAGGACCAGCGGCGAATTCCTGATCTTTGCGCGCTTCTTCGCGCTTGAGACCGCGTCGCACGCAGGATGGACATAGGGACTGTCGGTCTCCAGCAGGATCTGTTCGATCGGAACGCTTTTGACGGTCTCCTTCAGTTCCCGGGCGTCGTCGTTGTCCTGCAGCAGCACGCCGCCGATCCCCAAGGAAAAGCCCAGGCGGATAAAGGCGTTTGCCGTTTTGACACTGCCATGGAAGCAGTGCGCCACGCCGCCGTGAAGGAAGGGCCTGAACAGGCGTAGGACCGCCAGGGCCATCCTGTCCGCCTTGCGGATATGCAGGATCAGGGGAAGTCCGCGCCGGTGGGCCAGGAGGATCTGGAAAATAAACCAGCGCAGCTGGCACAGCCGGTGCTGTTCCCTGCGGGGATAATGGAAATCCAGGCCGGTCTCGCCGATGGCGACCACCGTTTGGCGTTTTGACAATTCCTCCAGCACGATCCGATCCTGCCATTTTTCGTTCCGGGTCCGGGTCGGGTGCAGCCCCACCGTGGGAAAAACGAACAGCGGATACCTCTCCGCCGTTTCCAGGATCGTCCGGTTGGAATCAAGGCCGACCGCCGGTTCGATGACCGCTTGGATATTGCCGTTTTTCATCTCCCCGATCAGCTTCGGGCGGTCCCCTTCGTCCGCCGAAAAAATGCCCGGGCCGGAGCAGGTCAGGTAGCGGAAATTGCCGTCAAACTTCCTTCCGGAAATGTGCGCGTGGCTTTCGATCATCAGTTTTCCTCCGGTTCGGGATCAGCGGCGGCTCACGTCCGTTTTTCGGTCTGATCCGGATAATCATAGAAACCGCCCCTGTGGAAGTTTTCGTTCCCGAGGGGAGTGGCTTTAAGGGAGAATATCACACAGCCGTCGGGGCAGACAACGGTTTTTTCATATTTGCCGGTGCCGCCGAGGTTTCTAAGGTCTCCCCCGCTCCTGACGGCGTCCATCAGGGGGAAGAGCATCATCATGGTTTTCGAACAGATCCCATAGCCGTCCTGATTGACCGGGCACCCGTAGGTGCAGGTGTACCTGTCGCCGATCTCTTCGCCGTTGCGGCAGTATCTTTCGGTGTGATCCCCATGCAGGAAGCCTGTGACCTCCACCGTGAATTCGTATTCTTCGTCATACCATTTTTTCATTGTCTTTTTCCTTCTTTCATTCCGACCGGAAAACAAAGACCCCCGTCGTGGTCAGGTCACTCCCCGATCCTGTGCGCCTCCGTCTCCACCCACGCGGGCCTGAACCCGCTGTTCAGCGCGATATTCTGCGAACGGATATTCGCGCTCGCCGTGCCGTAGAAGGGAACGTCCCCCATTTCGATGATCCTGTTTTTCAGCATCGTCACAAGGCAGGTGCCCAGTCCCATCGAACGGTACGCCGGCAGCACGTCGATGCCGATCTGCTGCCAGTGCGGGGCGTCCTCCGAACAGCCCGCCATGCCCATGACGGCATCACCGTCAAAGGCGGCGACGGCGAGCCTGTCGGGCCTGGCAGGGCAGGGCTCGGGATAGCAGATGGCGTTCGGGAATCGTTCGTCGCCATAGAACGGGCGGATCCCGCTTTCATCGAACCATTTCACCCGCCAATTTTCTTTCGGCGCCACGTCCCGGCAGGGCAGGAACATATGATGCGTCGGGGCCATCCGGTATCCGTGCTTTTTCAATTCTTCGTCGAGCTCCGACAGCTTGCCGAGTTCAAAAAGCCGGTGTCCCTCCACACCGCTTACGAATCGCCTGAGGAATCCGTGCAGGCGTTCGTCCGCCATGATCACCGTGTTCCCGCCCGTCGTGGCCATCTGCAGGAACGGAGCCTCCCGGGTATAGCTTCTTCTTCCCTCGTTCAGGCGCGAAACGGTGACGACGTTTTCCTTCGCCTTCAGGTCCTCCGGGGCACAGTTATAATCCAGCGCCAGCTGTGCAAGAAGCTTTCCGTAATATTCCCCGAACATCCTTCATGCCCCCCTTACTTTGCGTCAGGCTTCAAAACAAGCCCGCGGCGGCCTGGCTTCCGGCGCCGTCTGCCGTGCCAGGCATTCCCAAAGGAGTATAGCACAGATCACGGATATCCGCCATTCCGTTTATCCGTCCGTTCCGCCGGAAAAGGCGGGCTCGCCCAAATCCTTGCATTGACACAGCCGGTAAACGGGCGTACTATTCAATCGGTCCCACAGGGGACCGGGCCGTCCGATGTTTTCCGCGCCGTTTCTCCTTCGCCGGAGGATACGGCGTTCCCGGGAAGCCCGGACACCGCGACGACACACAGGAGGCAGCAGCCATGAATTTTCTGTTTATTTCCCCCCATTTCCCACACACCTACTGGCAGTTCTGCGACCGGTTGAAAAAAAACGGGATCAACGTTCTGGGCATCGGCGACGCGCCGTACGAAAGCCTTGAGGAGCCGCTGAAGGCAGCGCTGACGGAATATTACCGGGTCGGCAGCCTGGAGGATTACGACCAGGTCTACCGGGCGGCCGCGTTCTTTGCATTCAAATACGGCAAGCCGGACTGGATCGAATCCATGAACGAATACTGGCTGGAGCAGGACGCCCGGCTGCGCACGGACTTCAACGTCACCACCGGGATCCGATCGGACAGGATCGGATTTATCAAGGAAAAACGCCTGATGAAGGAAAAATACCTGGAGGCAGGGATCCCAACTGCCCGCCAGCACGTGGTATCCGACCGTGAGGCCGGGAAAGCCTTCGTCCTTAAGGTCGGCTATCCCGTGATCGTCAAGCCGGACGTCGGCGTCGGCGCGACCCATACCTGGAAACTGGAAAACGACGCCGACCTGGATGCGTTCTACGACCATCTTCCCGACGTACCCTATGTGATGGAGGAGTTCATCAAAGGTGAGATCTGCTCCTACGACGCGATCCTGGATTCCCGGTGCGAGCCGCTGTTTGAAAGCATGACGGTCTGGCCGCCGGTGATGGACATCGTGAACAAGGACCTGGACCTGATGTATTATACCTGCCCTCAGGTGCCGGAGGCGCTGAGGAAGCTGGGCAGGAAGACCGTAAAAGCCTTTAAGGTGGACCGCCGGTTCGTGCACCTGGAGTTTTTCCGCCTGACCGAAAAACGCGAGGGCCTCGGGGATGCCGGGGATTTCGTGGCGCTGGAAGTCAATATGCGCCCGGCCGGAGGTTATACCCCGGATATGATGGACTTTGCCCATTCCACGGACGTTTACCGGATCTACGCCGATATGGTGGCCTTTGACGCAAGGCGTGTCCCGGAATCCGAAGAACATTTCTACTGTGTGTACGCCAGCCGCAAGGACGGGCATACCTACGCCCGCACCCATGAGGAGATCATGGAAAAATACGGCGGCAGCATGATGATGCAGGAAGAAATGCCCCCGATGAACTGGCCTCAGATGGGACGGTACATGTACACCGCCCGCCTGAAGACCTTTGAAGAGGCGCAGGATTTCATTCGTTTCGTCCAGGGCGCCTGACGATCTGAAATGCCATAAACTTTCCCGCGCCGCCGGTGCGGCAGACTGATTTATTTAAGGGTGGGTGACAGCATGACGAACGATCAGCTCGGTGAGCTCCTGTGTTGTTACGCCCGCGTTTACTGGTCGGTATCCGCGGAATACGTCTGCTCCAGGATTTTGAATAAGCATCCGGAGGTAACGGAGGAACAGCTCGCGGACGTGCTCAAAACATGCAATGAGGAGGTTTTCAGGTATCACTGCGCCTTGTTTAAAGACGGTTTTGACGAACCGGAACTCGTCGTGGAGCACCTGTTTGCTCTCGGGGATGATTCCCTGGACCACTTCCTTGCAGCCCGCATCCGCAAAGAGTACCGGGACATGGATGAGGAAACGATCCGGCTGATCGCGGACCGCCCTGCCGGATATCCTTCCCCGGAAACAAAAGCGCTTTACCGCTTTGCGACAAATGATATGCGCCTGGATGACGAATGGGCGACCCAGCTGATCGACGAATGTGTCCTGTTCCAGGCGGATGCCCTGTATGAAAACAAGTCCTGGGTCAAAACCCTCCTCAATGCGGAAAGCTATGGAAAGATCCGTTTCAGGACCGTCGCCCAGGTAAAAAAGCTCCGGGATCTCGGGAACCGGTTTTATCGGACGTTTCCAAACCCTCTGCTGAAGGGATGGAAGCCCTGCGAGCTGGATGACGCGCCCCGTGTACCCGACGATATTCCGGAAAAGGACGAGGATATCCCGGACGAGCACGAGATAACAGAACGGTTTTCGGACCTGTTCAGCGAATTGCGAAAAAGCATGCGCGGCGGTGAGCCGAACGGACTCGAGGCAAGGGACGGCAATGGAATGCCGGACCTTTTCAGCAGCGTCCGCAGGAACGATCCCTGCCCCTGCGGAAGCGGGAAAAAATACAAGAAATGTCACGGTAAACCGCAATAACAGCCGGACAGACCGCCGCAGGATCACAGGCGAAGGGAGGCGCGGGATACGGACCGGATCATCATCCATGTGGATATGGACGCGTTCTACGCCTCCGTGGAGGCGCGGGACGACCCTGCCCTCAACGGAAAGCCGCTGATCATCGGCTCCCTCCCCCACGAGCGCGGCGTGGTGGCCACCTGCAGCTATGAGGCCCGCAGGTACGGCGTCCATTCCGCCATGAACATCAAGGAAGCCTGGCGCCTGTGTCCAAACGGCATCTACATGCATCCGAACTTCGACAAGTACCGCGCCGTGTCGCAGCGTCTTCGCGGGATATGGAGCGGCTACGCCACGGCCCTGGAGACCGTTGCCCTGGACGAGGCGTATCTTGACGTGACTCAAAAGGCGGGCTCCTGGGAAAACGCCTGCGCCTTTGCCCTGGAGATCAAGCGGCGGACCCTTGAGGAGCTCCGCCTGACCTGCTCCGTGGGGGTGGCGTATTCCAAAACCGCCGCGAAAACAGCCAGCGAAGAAAATAAGCCCGACGGTTATTTCGAGATCCGCACGCCCCGGGATCTCATCAGCCTGATCATCGACCGGGATGTGGGCGTTTTGTATACCGTCGGGGCTAAAACAAAAGAAAAGCTGAAACGGGCGGGGATCCTTACCGTCCGGGACATCCACGAACGGCCCGGGGACGTGGTCCGGCTGCTGGGCAGGCAGGGCGAGTGGATCACCCGCGTGGCCTTTGGGGAGGACGACCGCGCCGTCATGCCCTTCCGTCCGGAGGACGCCAAATCCGTCAGCCGGGAACTGACCTTCCAGAAGGACGTTGACGATAACGGCTTTCTGAAGGATGTCCTGCTGCTTCTGTCCCTCAGCGTGGAACGCAGGGCCGCGCGTTACGGCCTTTATGGCGAAGGCGTGACCCTGAAGGTGACCTATGGGGACATGAAAAGCCTCACCCGCTCCAGGATGGTCCCCTCCACGCGCTCGGCCGCCGTCATCTGGCAGGAAACCGGCAGGCTGCTGGACGCCCTCCCCCAAAGGCCCATTCGGCTCATCGGCGCGGGCCTCCATTATCTGGGCGGGGAAAACGGCAGGCAGGTGAGTTTTGACGATATCCTGCCGGAAAACACAGTCCTCCGGGACCGGGCGGTCCTGGAGGGGCTTGATGGGATGAAAGCGCGCTACGGACTGGATTTCAAAGGGAACCTGGACCGCATTTTTCACGGGGAAACGCTGTATAAAACCGTGGAATATATGCGTAAACACCGGTAATTTCCCCCTGTCAGGCGGCCGTCAGCGCTCCCATTTTTTCCGCCGCATCCGGCGAGCTGGCAAATGCCTTCTTGACATGCGACAATGTCCCGGTGTATATTTTTGAAAACCCTTTCTGAAAGGAGCTCTTCTCATGGACCGTTTCGTTATGGCCGGCGTCTTTTCTGCGAACAATGCCATGCGTGTCCGCATTGTTCGCGTATCCGGACACCGGAAGGCCGGGGAAGAGTAGCTGTTTTATACCGCTGCAGCCGCTTATCCCTGACGGGTAAGCGGTTTTTTCATATCCCTCGGACGCCTGAAAGAAGGTCGTTGGCATGTGGATATATCAGATCCGCCTTCGCTGACGATGATCCCCGCAGCAGGCGGGTAACGGAAAAGCCGGGCATGACCTGGGAAACGGACGTGACGCTGACCAGACCGGACGGCAGGGCGGCCTGGCCCGGAAAAAGGTACAGGAGGATCTTTGAATGACCATACAGGACATAGAATTCACTTTGAAGGACGGCAGGTCCGCGCTGATCCGAAGTCCCAGGGACGAGGACATCCCGGGAATGCTGGATTACCTGTATATTTCCGCCGGGGAGACCGAGTTCATCCTCCGCTACCCCGAAGAGTGCGGCAAATATACCCCCGAAGGCGAAAAAGCCCTGTTCGACCGGGTCAACGCCGCCGAAAACGAAACCATGCTGGTATGCCTGGTGGAGGGGAAGGTGGCCGGAAACAGCCATATCATGTGGAGCCGGGGGATCAAGACGCGGCACCGGGCAAATGTTGCCATCGCCCTGCTGAAGGAATATTGGGGCCAAGGCATTGGCACCCGGATGTTCCGGGAAATGATCCGCATCGCGGAAGAAAATCAAAATATCCTGCAGATGGAGCTCGACTTCGTTGAAGGCAACACCCGAGCCCGGGCGCTGTATGAAAAAATGGGCTTCCGCATCACCGGCGTACGCCCCAACGCGATCCGCCTGAAGGACGGTACGCTGCTGAACGAATATTCCATGATCCGGGAGATCAGGAGAAACTAAGCACAGGGGACGGACAGAATGCCGGGACGCGGGGACGTGAACGGGAAAAAGATTCCGTGGGCGGCGCAAAAAGAAAAAGCAGGGGGCTTTGTGCCGGGACGCGGGGGACGTGAACGGGAAAAGACTCCGTGGGCGGCGCAAAAAGAAAAAGCAGGGGGGCTTTGTGCCGGGACGCGGGGGACGTGAACGGGAAAAGGCTCCATGGGCGGCGCAAAAAAAATCGGAGGGATCAAATTGGAACTTTGGGATCTGTATGACGAACACGGGAACAAAACCGGAGAGACATGGGAGCGTTCCCGGGCAAAAGAAATACCGGAAGGCAGGTTTCACATCGTCTGCGACGTCCTGGTCCGCCACCGGGACGGCGATTTCCTTCTGACCTTCCGGGACCCGGCCAAAGACCTGTATCCCGGCTGCTGGGAGGCCGGCGCCGGCGGGTCCGCCCTGGCCGGGGAGGCCCCGGAGGAGGCAGCACGGAGGGAACTATGGGAGGAAACGGGCCTGACCGCGGACAGCCTGGATCTGATCGGCGTTACATGGCGGCCTGAGAGCCGCTCCGTCCTGTATGCCTGGCTGGCCGTCGTATCCTGCGGCAAGGACTCCGTGAGGCTGCAGGCAGGCGAAACCTCCGATTACCAATGGATGAAGCCCCTCGCTTTCCTCGGCCGCCTCCGCGAAGGCCCGGTCACACGGATGCAATATCCGCGTTACAAACCATACCTGGACCGTCCCGGAACGCTGTATTCCATCCGCAGGCTGACGGAGCGGGACGCTCCGGCAGTGTCGGACCTGATCGTCACCACCATCCGGATATCCAATATCGGGGACTACCCGGCGGAAATGATGGAAGAGCTGATCAAAACACAGACCCCCGCCCACGTGCTCCAAAGGGCCTCCTGGACCCATTTCTATGTCGCCGAGGAAGCGGGGACCGGCGCCATCGCCGGCTGCGGCGCCATCGGCCCCTATTGGGGCAGGGAAGATGAAAGCAGCCTGTTCAGCATCTTCATCCATCCGGACCACCAGGGAAAAGGCATCGGGCGGGCCATTGTGGAAACGCTGGAAAAGGACGAATTCGCCCTGCGGGCCCGGCGCATCGAAGTCCCCGCCTCCATTACCGGCCTGAAGTTTTACCGGCGGATGGGTTATGACTTCAAGGACGGCAACAATGTCCTGGACGAAGAACGCCTGTACAGGCTGGAAAAATTCACGAAAAACGGGGGCCCGCGGCATGACTGAAGGCAGAAACGTAACCGTCATTCCCGTCAACGACCATGTCTGGCTGCTGGATGACAACCGCGAAGCCACCTGTTATGTGGTCGCCGGGTCCGTACGGGCGGCGGTCATCGATACGTCCCTGGGCCTGGCCGATATCTGCAAAACCGCCCGTTCGCTCACCTCCCTTCCCCTGATGTGCATCAATACCCACGGGCACGAGGATCACATAGGCGGCAACTGGGCCTTTGAAAAGGCGTACATGAACCTTGAAGATCTGCCCCTCGCCAAGGAATGGATCGCCGATCCCGGGGTGCGGGACTGGCTTGAAAAGACCGGCGCCTCCTATCCGCCGTTTGAACACGTGGAAGACAGACAGACATTCGATCTCGGCGGCGTTCTGCTGGAAGCATTCCATCTCCCAGGGCACACGGCGGGCGAGATCGTTCTCCTGGACCGGCGGGACAGGATCCTGTTTTCCGGGGACGGCATCCTGCAGCACCTGTGGCTGCAGCTGGAGGAATCCCTGCCCGTAAAAACGCAGATCGCGAGCATGGAACGCCTTCTGCCCCTGCGGGACACCTTCGACACCATCCTGCACGGGCACTGCCAGTCGCCCTGCGGGGCCGAGCTGTTCGACACCCTGCTGGCGGCGTTGAAGGACCTGGCGGCGGGCAATACCGCCGAAGATGTCGATCATGAATGGCTTGGGAACGTCAGCAAGGCGCATCCCTACCAACCGGAGGACCGCCGGATCGTCTACAAGCCGCAGGCGGAGTGACTTTAGGCCGGGAAGACCGCTCTTTGTGCCTAAAGAGCGTTTCCCCCGGACCCCCTCCGAGAAAGGCATCCGGCCGGCAGCCCGTGGGCGCGGATCACTTAAGCGCCCCGTTACCGCGCAGCCCGTTTCCCGGGAATAAAGGGGTCCTGTTGTAAAAAAGCCGCCGGACGAAGCGCCCGGGTCTTTGAAGGGATTTGATGATGGAACTGAGGAAAATCAACACGCGGGACGCCTTTGCCCAATGGGAGTACACTTCGGCGCTGCCCGCGGATGAGAACGGATTGACAAATCCGTATCACGGGTCAACGTATGACGAGTATATCAACAGGGTGCTTCCGGAGCTGATCTCCCATGAGCATCCCGTGCATATGCCGGACTGGTTTGTACCTGAAACATATTACTATCTTTGGGACGATAACTCTTTGGTCGGTGAATTTCGGATCCGGCACCGCCTTACGGACGCGCTGCGCACCGGCGCGGGCCATATCGGTTACAGCATCCGGAAGAATGAACGCGGCAAAGGTTACGGGACCGCAGGCCTGCGCCTGACGCTGGAGATCGCACGCAGCATCATTCCGGAGGAAGAGGTCTATCTGCGTGTGAACAAAGACAACATCGCTTCACAAAAAGTCATGCTGAAGAACGGCGCCCGAATAACCGGCGAGGACAGCGAACACTTTTTTATGCGGATCCCCAAATAAGCGTAGTCCGGCCTGTAAGGATGAAGCCATGAGAAAATATGCCTGGCTCAAAGAGCCATACCGAATGTCTGATCATATTGCTGTCTGCAGGATCATGTTTTACGAGGCCAAAGAAGGCGTCTGGCTTTTCCTGTATTCCGGACCGGATGCCGTTCAGTGCGTGTCAGACCGCTTATACGATTCGCCGGAGGCTTTATATGAAGAATGGGATGACCTGATCGACGAAAGGGGATGGATCGGGATGGAAGACCCCTTACCGGGCTGTCAGCATGACGCCTTCATCCCCCTCCGTGTAAAGGGCCGGGATTCCGGAAAACCGGAATGGGGCAGGTATGAAACGCTTCAGGACGGGAAATGGATCGAATATATCCCCGAGCGGCACCCCTGACCCTCTGAAGCTAAGCGGTTTTTGAAAAAGAACAGGATCCGAACGGTGACATCGGGAATGTTCCCGATCGGCCGTCAAATGCGAACCGTTTCCCCCGCCCCCTTCCGGGAAAAGCGAACGTGCGGCGCATGGTCAGAACAGAGAACCGTCCCCTGTTCTGGAAAGGAGATCCATCCATGGAAGTGACTTTTCTGGGTACGGCCGCGGCCACAGCCTGCCCTATGGTGTTCTGCTCCTGCCCGATGTGTTCCGCCGCATGGAAGCGCGGGGAAAAAGACCTGCGTCGGCGCTCCAGCGCGCTGGTGGACGGGGATCTTATCATCGACCTGGGCCCGGACATCATGACCGCGGCCTTCGACTTCGGCGCGGACGTCAGGAAGATCCGCGTCTGGCTGCAGACCCATGCCCATTCCGATCATTTTGACGCCGGGCACCTGATCACCCGCTGGACGGATTACGCCCCGGAAGGGCTCCGCCCCCTGGACCTGGCCGCGTCCCCGGAAACCGTCCGCCGTATGTCCGAAAGGCTGTCCCTGGAGGAGCCGGGTGCGTCCCTGGAAAAGGCGGAATGGCTGGAGCGCCTGAAGCTCCGCGTCCATCCCCTCCGGCACGGCGACAGCGCCGTGCTTTCCGGGCGTCTGGTGACCGCCGTGGAAAGCGCCCATGATCCCGGGGCGCTCCTGTATGTGGTCAGCGACAGCGAAACCGCGTTCCTTTACGCCACGGACACCGTCCGCCTGACGGACAGGGCCATGGACCTGCTGAAGCGCTTCCGCCTGGATCTGGTCGCCATCGACCACACCTACGGTCCCGGCATCCGCGGCGGCGGCCACCTGAACGCCGAGCAGGCGGCCGAAGAGATCGCCCGCCTCCGCTCCGAGGGGATCCTGAAGCCTGAGGGGCTGGCCTTCGCCACGCATATCTCCCACGAGGGAATGCCGCCTCACGAAGAACTGACGGAATACGCCCGCGCCCGGGGATATGGGATCGCATGGGACGGGCTCCGGATCCGCCTGCCGCTCCGGTGACGCATACCTTCGGGGGATCGAATGGATAACTGACGCTGACGCCTTTTCCCATCGCAGGACCGCCGCCAGCGTCGCTCAGCTTGACAGGAAGATCATGCGTATTATATAGTGGTCATGAAAGATGGAAGGGCAGCAGCGGAAATGCCGCCGAATACAAATACAACCGCCGGAGGGATGCGCCATGTTTCATGTACGGAACCTGACAGACAATGACAACATCATGATAACGGAAAAACTGGGACCCTTCCAGGTGCTGGAGTACATTTCAGACCTGAGCGTAGGCCCTCAGCAGGCAGTATCGGAATACTTCGCCAGCGCCATGAACGTGCGGCGGCGGCAGGTGCTCTGCGACCTGAGCCAGACAGGGGGCGTCCGCACCCAGGCCGGCGCCATGCAGTGGATGCTGGGCAATGTGAGCATGACAAGCGGCGTGCATGGGGTAGGAGGTCTGATCAGCAACGCCTTCAAAGGCAAGATGAGCGGCGAGTCGGCGGTAAAGCCGGAATACACCGGCAAGGGGCTGCTGGCTTTGGAGCCTACCTACAGGCATATTCTTTTGGAAGACCTGGACAGCTGGAACGGCGCCCTCGTGGTGGAGGACGGGATGTTCCTCGCCGCAGAGACCCAAGTGAACATGGAGATCGTAATGAGGCAGAATATATCCTCCGCGGCAGGCGGAAAGGAAGGATTGTTCAACCTCTGCATGACCGGCCGCGGTGTGGTGTGCCTGGAATCCCCCTACCCCCGGAGCGAACTGGTGGAGATCACCCTGGACAACGACGTCATCAAGATCGACGGAAACATGGCCGTGTGCTGGAGCCGGAACCTGTCCTTCACCGTGGAGCGCTCCGCCAAGACCTTGCTGGGCTCGGCCATGTCGGGGGAAGGCCTGGTAAACGTGTACCGGGGCACCGGCAAGATCCTGATGGCCCCGGTGGCTTGAGGAGGAGGATTACCGTATGGCAATCGATGCGCCGCGGGAATGGCGCTCCCTTCTCTCAGCGATCCTGCGGGAAAACGAGCCCTTCCGGGTGAAGCTCAGCGTGGAGGGCGCCAGTCCCCGGCTGTTTGCCTTTCCCCTGGACGCGGCCGGTGCGCTGATCGGGGAGGCATGGCGCTGCGGAGAAGACCGGCCGGACACCCCGGCCATCAGGCTGACCGGAAACTGCTTTGAGGTGCGGCTGCAGTCCCTGCCGGATACCGTGCAGTCCGTCTCCTTTGCCCTGAGCCTGGAAGAAGGCTTCCTGGCAAATCACCATGCGGTGATCCTTCAGGACGGCGAAGCGCTGCGCTTCACCCCTGAAAGCGCGGATCTGAAGGGACTGAACGCGCTGGTATCCCTGTTGATCTACCGCAAGAACGGGTGGCGGGTGCGCTGTGTGGGCATGGGCTTCAGCGGGGGCACCAAAGCCCTGTTCGAGCATCACGGCGCCGCGATGCCCGCCTCACCGCACGCGCCCGTGCCTCCGGAAAGGCCTCCTGCGCCGGTGCGGACAGCGCCGCCCGCAGATCCCCTCCGGAGGACACCCGTTCCCGAGCCCCCGCCCCGGGGCCGGACAGCGGTCAGGGAAAGCGTGCAGCCGGTGCTGCTGGTGCCATGTACCCTGCTGCAGAGGCTTCACCAATATCTCGGGGGACCGGCGGAGGTCTGGGCTTACGGGACCGACTGCGTCTGCCTGGGCACCCTGCGCCCTGACGGGCCGGCGGCACGGCCTCCCCGGATGGCGATGTTCCCCAACCTGTATCTGGCCATGAAAAAAGTGGCGGCCAGGTATCCGCAGGGATGCCGGGTGACGGTGCTGACCCAGGGCGGCGTCGGACAGAGCCGGCAGCTCATCGCCCTGATGCGGGAAACGCCGCAGATCCGCTGGGATCTGGTAGCGGTGGGCGGCCTGGGCTACGGGGTGCTTCCGGCGCTGCCGCAGCGCCTTCCCAACGTGACCTTCCGGCGGGAAAACGAACGGGGCACCCGGGGGCCGGGCAGATAACCGGCGATGCCGCTGCCCTTCACAGGACCGTACGCGTACGGCTCACCGGTCAGTATCCCGGTACCGGATCCGCACTTTGCCGCGGGTCTGTGAATGAAGAGATCCCGGTCCGGGGCCGGTGACTGTCAATTTCCTGGCTTTGCCCGCTTTTTCGGGTCTCATCGCCGCGCTGAGCCGATCCGGCTTCTGACGGCCCATCGCTGCTATCTGACGGACCTGTGCGAAGTACAAGGATAAAAAATGGAGGCTGAGAATGAGGCGGCTTTCGATGGCTTTGGCTGCGCTTTTGTGCTGTTTTATATCCTTTGCCCCGGCGGAGGACGGCGGAGGCGCGCTCGTGCGGTTTTACTATATGCGGGGCGGGTATATGGCCCCCCATTCCTATGATGTGACCCTGACCGGGAACGGTTACGCCATCTCGGAAAACGAAGGAGATCCCTGGCCTCTGGACCCCTCCCTGGCAGAAGAACTTATCCGGGTCGTGGATGAGTGCGGCATGAAGCGCTGGGACGGCTTCCACGGCTCAAACCCGTATGTGCTGGACGGCGAAAGCTTCTCCCTGACCATGGAATTCGCGGACGGGACAAATGTGTACGCATCCGGCGAAAACTCCTTCCCGGACGGCTATCAGGAAGCCGCCGCCCGGCTGGATGAGATCTTTGAAAAAGCGGCGATGTCCCGCATCGCCGGCGTCTACCAGTACGAGGGCGAGGGCTTCGGCGGCGACTTCATCCTGACATTGAACGCGGACGGCAGCTACACCTTTTACGAAGGGCCCCTCAGCAGCTACATGGGCGGCGGCACATGGAACGTATACCTGAACGTCCTGGATCTGGAGGAAAATAACGGCTTCGATCTGTCCTTCACCTTCGGCGTCGGGGACGGCGTTCTCGTGTATCTGTCAGGCTCATCCGACCCCTTCCCCTATGTGAAGGTATCGGACAGGGAACGATTCTTACGCGCGGAAAGGACGGAGGAAAGCATGAAGCTCGCCATCGACGGAACGGAAGTGCCGGTGACCTGGGAAAACAACGATTCGGTGGCCGCCCTGCGCCGCCTTCTGCCCCTGACGGTAAAAATGTCCATGTACGGGGGATTTGAGCAGGTGGGACCCCTGGGCCATGTTCTCCCCCGGCACGATAAGCTGACCGTGACCGTCCCCGGGGATATCGTCCTGTATTCCGGGGACCAGATCGTCCTGTTCTACGGCTCCAATTCCTGGGCCTACACAATGCTGGGGCACGCGGACCTCTCGCCGGAGGAAATGGCCGACCTGCTTTCCCACGGGAACGTGGTCCTTACCATCACGGAATAAGATCACCATGCAGAAGCCAAATAAAGGGACTGGCGCGAAGCAGGATCGCGTCAGTCCCTTCCTTTGGCCTTTGCGCGGCGTTTATTCCGCCAGCCCGCCGCCCTCCAGCACCAGGCTGTCCTCATAATCCAGGCCGTAGACCGCCACCAGGGTCTCCTCATAATCCTTGTGGAAGAACTGTTCCCCGGCCAGTGAGCGGATCTCTTCATTCAGCCAGTTCAGCAGCGTCTCGTTGCCCTTGCTGACAGCGGGGGCGATGGTATCCTGGCTTCCCAGGGAGGGGATGCCCACCGTGAAGCCTTCGTTTTCCAGCGCGAAGGCGATCACCTCGGTATTGTCGTTGGCCCAGGCCACGGCGTTCCCGTTTTCAAGCGCGTTCTTCGCATTGGCGTAGGTATCATATTTCTGCAGGGTGACCTCCGGGTTGTTCTTGATCAGGTAATCCTCGGCGGTGGTGCCGGAAATGACGATGACCCTGTCCTCGGGGCCGAGCTGCTTTAGATCCGTAATGACGCGGCTGTCCGGGGAAACGACGCCCAGGGCCACGTTCATGTAGGGAAGGGCAAAGTCCACCTTTTCGGCCCGTTCAGGGGTGACGGTGAAATTGGCCAGGATGATGTCCACCTTGCCGGTCTCCAGGTATTCCACCCGGTTGGCGGCTTCCGTGGAGACAAAGTTGACCTTTACGCCCAGGTCCTCGCCGATGCGGCGGGCAAAGTAGACGTCGTAGCCCTGGTATTCGCCGTTTTCATCCACAAAGCCGAAGGGATACTTGTCGGAGAACACGCCGATGTTGATGGTCCCGTCGGCAATGATCTCGTCAAGGGTGCGGTAGACATTGTCCGCGGACACGGAAACGGAAACGGAAACGGAAAAAGCAAGGACCAGCGCGGCGGCGACGGCAAAGAGACGGCGGATATTTTTCATGGGGATTCTCCTTTCTGTTTTTCGGCATCTCAATTTCTTTTTTTATGGCGCCCGCCGGACTTACCTGGAGCGCCTGAATTCGAACGACTGCAGGAATTTCTTTGCCTGCTCCGTCTTCGGGGCGGTAAAGAATTCCTCCGGGCTGCTTTCCTCCAGGATGCGGCAGTCCGACAGCAGGATGATCCTGTCGGCGACAGCCCGGGCAAAGGACATTTCATGGGTCACGATGAGCATGGTCTTTCCCTGTTCGGCCAGGCCGATGATGACGTCCAGCACCTCCCGGACCATTTCCGGGTCCAGGGCGGCGGTGACCTCGTCAAAGAGCAGGATGTCCGGATGCACGCACAGCGCCCGCACGATGGCGACCCGCTGCTTCTGCCCGCCGGACAGCTGCCTGGGCAGGCTGTCCGCCTTTTCCTTCAGGCCGACCCGTTCCAGAAGCTCCATGGCTTCCGCCCGGACCTCCTCCCGCGGGCGCTTCTGCGCTTTTACGGGGGCCAGAAGGATGTTCTCGATGACGGTCAGGTGGGGAAACAGTTCGTAGTTCTGGAATACCATGCCGACCTTCCGGCGCATTTCAGGCAGGTTCTTCCCGTCATGACGTATTTTTTCGCCCCGGATCCTGACCTCTCCCCCCTGGATATCCTCCAGGGCGTTGACACACCTCAGCAATGTGCTTTTACCGCATCCGCTGGGCCCCACAATGACCACCGTCTCGCCCTCACGGACCTCCAGGGAAAGGTCCTCCAGCACGGTCTGGTCATCAAACCGCTTGGTCAGGTGAGATATGGTCAGGACCGCTTCCGCCATGGGTTCACCTCCAGTGTTTTTCCAGCTGTTTCGAAATGAGGGTCAGCGGCCGGCACGCAAGGTAATACATTACGAATATCGTCAGGTACACACCGAAGGCCGCGTTCGGGCTGGCCCGCCGGTTCGCTTCGATGATCTGCTGGGCGACCTTCAGGATCTCCACCACGCCGATGAGGGTCACCAGGCTTGTGGTCTTGATCATCCGGGTGATGAGGTTGATTGCCTGGGGGATCAGGCGACGGACCGCCTGGGGCAGGATGATCATCAGGTAGACCTGCATGGGCTTCAATCCAAGGGCCTCGGCGCTTTCACGCTGGATCGCAGGGACGCTGCACACCGCGCCCCGGACCAGGTCCCCCATTTCCGCGATCCCCCAAAGGGAAAACACGATGATCGCGGACGCCTCGCCGGACAGGTTCCAGCCGAAGGCGCGGGAGGTGCCGAAGTACATCAGGAACAGCAGCACCATCTGGGGCATAATGTGGATGACGGCAAGCCATCCCCTGAGGATGACCCGGAAAACGGATCTTTTCCGCCCGGCGAGGACGCCCAGCAGGATGCCGGCCAGGATGCTGATCAGGGCCGATATCAGGCTGATGCGCAGGGCCGTCCACAAACCCTCCATTAGCCGGATGAAGTTCTTCCCTTTCCAGAGGACCTCAAGTCCCAAATCCGGCATGCCGCAGCCTCCTTTCAAGGAAATTTCCCATCAGCGACAGCGGCAGGAGGATCATAAGGTACGCGCCCACCAGCAGCAGAAGGCTTTCCGCGGTCCGGTAGTACAGACCGATCTGATCCTTGGCAGTAAACATCAGGTCCATCAGGCTCACCGCGGAGAAAACGCTGGTCTCCTTCATCAGGAAGATCACGTTGGCCATGAAAGCCGGCGCGCTTATGGCCGCCGCCTGGGGCAGGATCACATGGACGAAGGTCTGCCCCGTGGTAAGCCCGAGGCTCAGGGCGCTTTCCTCCTGAAGGAGGTCCACCGCTTCGATGCCGCTGCGGAAGGCCTCCGTCATGTATCCGCCGCCAAGGAACGCCAGCCCGGCGATCCCGCAAACCTCGGGATCGGTCCGGATGCCGATCTTCGGCAGGCCGTAGTAGATGAAGAACAGCTGCACCAGGAGGGGCGTGTTCCGGCTCACTTCCACATACGCCGATACGATCCGCCGGGCCACGGGGACACGCCACCTGAGCGCCGCTGCCCCAAGGAGGCCGACGGCCGCCGCCAGCAGGATGCCCGCCGCGCCCGTACGGAGGGTCAGCCATGCGGCTTTCCCGTAGAGCGGGAGCACCCGCCCGATATACGCCCAATCCACCGTGTTTCCTCCAAATACGCTCGCCTGGCCGGCAAAAACTTCCGGTAAAAAACCCGGCAGCCGTTTGATCAGCTCCCGGGCGTTATGATCACCGTATGATCCTTGCCGAAGATCATTCAGGACGCGGACACAACCATGCCGACGCCCCGGTCATCATCTGCGCCCGGGAGATCAGCATTCGACACATGGTGCTGAGGATGTTTTCCTTCTGACTGACAGTCATGCCCATGCCTCCTTTCCTTCGGTACAGCTTCTTCGCGAAGCCTGCAGGCAGGATATCACCTTTCGCCTACTATGTCAATAGGTCAATTGTTCCCGGATTGTTTTTTCGCATCGCGCCTTCCCGGAGGCGGTGTTTATCTTTCACGCGGTTTCGGATATAATAAATATAATACCGGATCCGATCCGGAAGCAGACGAACGGGAGGGGAAAAAGATGAAAAAAATCGTCGCGGTAAACGCCGGACCGAGAAAAGGCTGGAACACCGACACCCTGCTCACGCAAGCCATACGCGGCGCGGAGTCCGCCGGGGCCGAAACGGAGCGGTTTGACCTGTTCCGCCTGGACAGGTATACGGGCTGCGTATCCTGTTTTGGCTGCAAAAAGGAAAAAAAACAAGGGGCGCTGCGTCCTGCGGGACGGCCTGGCGCCGGTCCTGAGCGCCATCAGCGGGGCGGACGGGCTGATCATCGCCTCGCCGAATTACCTGGGCGAATTGACCGCCTCGTTCCGCGCACTGTACGAACGGCTCATTTTCCAGAGCCTGACCTATAACCTCGAGACCCCCAGCTGCAATGAAAGGCGCATCCCCGTGCTGCTCATCATGACCAGCAACGCCCCGGACACGGCCTACCTGCCGCTCCTTGAAAACTACCGGCAGACCCTCAGCCGCTTTGTGGGCCCCGCGCAGGTCCTTGTCAGCGGCAACACCCTCCAATTGAAGGATTACGGCAAAACAGACTGGCCCTGGACGATGTTCGATCCGGAAGAAAAGCAAAAGCACCATGAGACCGTCTTTCCGGAGGAATGCCGGAAAGCCTTCGATCTTGGCGCGAAGCTGGTCCCCTGATGCCCAGAAAGATCGATCCCGGACACGCGCGGGGGCACGGACTGCCCGGCAAAGAAAGCGAGAGATAAAACAGCATGCTCATCGAGATCTGCAGCCTGGAAAGGGCGCTGAAGCTCGCGGCGGAGGCAGGGCCTCCGACCGCCGTCATTTCCATCACATCCAAAGAGGAAAAGGACGTGCCGTTCCCGGACGCATCCTGTGTCGCGGCCGTCCTGCGCCTTAAATTCAACGACCTTTGGGAGGAATACGACGACGAAGGGATCCCCTACGGGCGGCCGCTGCCCCGGCGGGAGGATCTCAAAGGATTGAGGGAATTCGTATCGGGGCTTTCGTGCGACCGCCTGATCGTCCACTGCCGGGAGGGGATCTCAAGGTCCGCGGCCGTGGCGAAGGCGATCCTCGAATACCGCAAAGGCGCGGACGAAATGCGGTCTGAACAGCCGGTCTGTCCCAACCCTCTGGTTTTTACGCTGGCCCGCGGGGAGCTGGGGAACTGATCACGGGGACCCGATCCCCCGAACGCCGGCAAAGGGGAAAACCACCGCGCGCGCATGCCCCAGGATCATGTCCCGGGTCAAAACCCCCACAAAGCGGCTGTCGTTGGAATCGTTCCGGTGATCGCCCAATACAAAATACCCGCCTTCCGGAACGGTGACCGGCCCGAAATCATTCATTCTGCCGACGCGGTACTCGTCCTTCACATAGGGCTCGTCGCATTTTTCCCCATTGACGTACAGGTATCCGCTTTTCAGCTGCACCACATCCCCCGGCAGGCCCACGACCCGCTTCACAAATACGGTACCGCCCCGGCCGGGATACCTGCAGGCGACCACATCGAAGCGCTCCGGAGCGCCGCCTGTGACAAGGCGCGGGGCGCTTTCCTTCGTTTCGTCGTCCTGCCACGGCAGCGCGAGCCACGACGAGGCATAGTCGAATTTGGAAACGAACATGATCTCCCCGTCGGCCAGGGTGCCTTCCATGGAGCTGCCTTCCACCCGCATCAGTTCAAAGCCGAACGCCCGGATCGGCAGGCAGATCACCAGCGCGGCCACGATCGCCAAAGCCCCTTCGAGGACCTCCCTCGCGGGCGTTTTTTTCTTTTTTTCTTTCAAATCCTTTTTCACCGTTCATTTCCGCCTTTCACAGATTCATCAGAATGTCACGCGCCGCGCTGACGGAGGGAAACAGCGCCGCCAGCAGACCGAAGGCCCCGGCCACGATCCACCGCAGGGCGGGGCTCCCCGCCGAAACAAAATGGTCCGCCGCCTTTTCCAAAACAGCAAGCTCTCTTCCGCGCCGTATCACCCGGTCAAGATAGTCCTCACGCATCGTCGTTCATCCCTTTCTTCAGCTTCCTGCGGATCCGGTGCAGCCGCACCCGCACCTGGACGTCAGATAGTCCCGATTCACCGGCGATCTGCCTGGCGGGCTTCCCTTTCAGCGAAAACGCCAGCAGCAGCTTCCTGTCCTTTTCGTCCAGTGCCGCCAGGAGCTCCATCCGGCGCAGCCGTTCCCAGCGTTCGATAAAGTCCGCCTCGGCGGATCCCGTCGGCAGGTCCGGAAGGTCCCCGGGAAGGGCGGGCCGGCGCTTTCGCCTGCGCAGCTCGTCGATGCATATCCGCCGGACGATGGTGAACAGGTACGGCGAAAAGTCAAGCCGCTCGTCCAGCCCCGTCCGCAGCGCCCATATCCTGGAGAAGGCTTCCTGCACCGCGTCCTGTGCGGCATGGGGATCGTGAAGGATGCCGTTCGCGTATATTTCGGCCCTTGAGCGCCAGCGTTCGATCAGCTTTTCCAGCGCAAAGACGTTTCCGGCCTTCAGCGACGCTGCCAGCTCCCTGTCCTCCATCCCTCTCACCTGCCCTCTTCAAATACCAATACGCCGCAAATAAGGATATGTTACATCCCGGTCCTGATTTTTTATTCGTTCTTTATTCGATTTTTTGCTTTTTCACCGTTATTTTTTTCGGACAGGTGTTATTTTTCCCAGTCACAGGTCCATTGACTGATCCCGCAAGACAGATTATAATACAGCGTCTGCTTTTTTCACAAACCGCTTCCTTTTCCATTCATGAATATTTAAAGGAGGAACTCCATGAAACGCACGCTCTGCATCCTTCTCACCCTTGCGCTGGCCATGCCGGCATTCCTCTACGCGTCCGCGGAGGGCGCCGTCTTCACCACCCCCTATTACACCCTGACCCTGCCGGAGGACTGGGAGATCGACATGAGCGACACCGGATCCGAAGACGGTTATGAATACCTGGGCTGCTTTTACGCGCCGGACGACAGGGGGCTTGCGGTGTACGCGTTCCTTGAATACTTTGAGGATATGAAAGACTTTTCCCTCTGGAACGCAGGCGTAGACGAGATCCGGGAATACGCCGAAATGGCGATGGAGGATCTTGCCGACGACGATCCCGTATTCCTCGGGACCGTGATGGCCGGCTCCATCCCCTTTGTACTGATCCGGGGGACGGACGGAGACGGGAACTACCTGTACGCGGACACCATGACCAACGGGTACGTCATCGAATTCGAAGCCTATGTGCTGGACTGGGACGACAACGTGTACCCGGTGACCGACAGGCATATCGAACAGTTCCGGGATATCCTTGCCACCCTGGTCCCCGTGACATGAACGTTCCCGAAGGTTTTGCCCGCCTTCACCGGCGCTCAGACATCATGAGAGTACGCCTTTTCTCAAACTCGTCTCTCTTATCAGGAGGATCCGCGAAATGAAAAAAGCCCTCTCGCTGCTGCTGGCGGCCGTACTGATCCTCGCGGTCTCCCCCGCTCCCGCGGCGGAAAAGGAGTGGACTGTCCTTGTGTACATCTGCGGGTCGGACCTGGAGAGCGAAAACGGCCAGGCCAGCGACGACATCCGGGAAATGATCTCTTCCGGGATCGGCTCCTCCCCCGACGTGAATGTCCTCATCGCCACGGGCGGGTCCCGGGAATGGCAGGGATACGGCATCTCCGGCCGGACGGTGCAGTATTTTCGCATCGGCTCCGGCGGCCCGGAGCTCATTCTTGACGCGGGCCGGCGGAGCATGGGCGACGCGGCGACCCTGAGCGGCTTCATCCGCTGCGGTCTTTCATCCGCCCCGGCCCGGAAAACGGCCCTCGTCATCTGGGACCACGGCGGCGGTCCCGTCTTTGGGCTGTGCAACGACGAAAACTTCGATGACGACGGCCTGACGCTCTCCGAGCTTCGCCTGGGACTGACCGACGGACTTCAGGGCGGAAAACTGGATATCGCCGCTTTCGACTGCTGCCTGATGAACTGCGTGGACCTGTGCGCGGACCTTGTGGGCGTCGCGGATTACGCCGTGCTCAGCCAGGAACTGGTCACCGGCACGGGCTTTGACTACGACGCCTGGATGAAGCCGCTGATCCGCGATCCCGGCCTGTCGGCGGAAAAAGCCGCCGTTTCCATGGCGGAGACCTATGTGGCGGACAACTCAAAAGGCCGCCATACCGAAACGGCAACCATGTCCGTGATCCGCACCGACCGGATGCCCCGGGTGCTGACGGCGGCAGACGCCTTCAGCGCTTCCCTTTCCGACCTGCTCCGCACCAACCCGGCGGGCGTCGTCCGGCTGCGCACAAAGCTTCTTTCCTTTGGCGAATTCATCGACGAGGACGCCTCCGACCTGGTGGACGTGGAAGAAATGTGCGATGTCTTTTCCGCGCTCCTGCCCGCGGAATGCGCCGAACTGAAGGCCGCCGCCCGGGAGGCGGTGGCGGTGAACTGCGCCACCAAAGACATCTCCGGCCACGCCAACGGCCTGTCCTTCTTTTTCCCTTACGCCACCGTGCGCTGGGACAGGCAGGATATCCTGGCCCATTACGGCTCCCGTGACGGGGCTTATGCCGGCCTGGCCGTCGCCATGGCCAGCCAGTCCTCCGGCTACGGCATGACCGCCTCCGCCTACGCGCCTTCGGAATTCTACGCCTATGACGAGGAGGCCGGCAGCTCCGGCGCCTTCTGCGATATCTGGAACGGCTACTTCGGCGGATACGCTTCCGCCGGCGAGATCAGCGATACCTTCGGCGGGAATATCTGGGCGGGACTGGACCCGTCCTCCGGACCCGTATGGCAAAGCATTTTTTCCGGCGGCGTCTGGAGCGGTTATCCCGGCGCCTCCCCCACCGCCGCGCCGGTCTCCGGCGGCATCTGGGCTGGCCTCAGCCAGGAAACACCGCCGCCCGCCTCTCAGGCTGCCTCCGCGCCGCCCGCCCCCGAAATTGCGAACATCTGGCAGGGGCTTCTGGACCCCGGCGCGGAATATTACCAGCCCGGCGAAACCAACGCCAACGTACAGCCGGGTGTCAGCGACGCCGTGTCCGCCGGGGACATGATGGCCGAAGCGAACGCTTACTTTTCCACCGCCGTCCTCTCATCCCAGATGATCTGGTCCCTGCAGCTGAACAGGGACGACCTGGACCACCTGTCCTCCGCCTGCGGCGTTCTGAGCAGAAAGGACGGGGACGAGGTCGTCCGCCTGGGCGACCTGGGCGAGACCACCGTCGACTGGTCCACGGGCCTGGTCTTTTCCATGTTCGACGGCTCCTGGCCCACCCTGGAGGGGCAAATGGTGCGGGCGGAATTCCTGTATACGGACGGGGACGGGAACACCCGTTTTGTGATCCCCGCCAGGGTCAACGGCCTGAAGATGTACCTGCTGGGCATCCGCGCCGCGGACGGGAGCTGCTCCGTCCCGGGTGCGACCCAGGGCTACGACGAAAACGGCCTCGCCATCCGGGGAACGATCCCCCTGGAAGCGGGGATGACGGTCCGCCCGCTGTTCACCGCCCTTTACCCCGACGGGACCGGCCGCGAATTCGAAGGGCCCGCCGTCACCGTCCCGGCCGAAGGGCTTTCGCTCGCCTGGGAAAGGATCCCCGCCGGGGATTACCTGTACTGCTTCGCCCTGACGGACCTGGAGGGAAATGTGCACGATACCCGGTCCGTGCCCCTCAGCTTCTGATCCCGGAGAAAAACAAAGCGCCGCAATAGGGTAGAGGGAGGGCGTAAGCCCTCGCCCCTCCCGTTGCACCGTACGTACCGGTCGGGTATTCGGCGCTACATCGCAACATGGTTTCAAGTATTTCTCAGGTAATAAGCGAGAGGATCGACCAGACCCGGTCGGTTCTCTTTCTTATTGGGCAAGGCAAGGATTTTCGCGCTTAACAGGAAGTTGACCACATTCATGCCGCACCTGCGATAAAGGCCCAATCGGGAATTGGCCGCCTTGTAGATGTCATCATCCGTCATGCCACAGTGGAAAATCTCGTTCAGTTTCATCAGATTCCTGTAAACCGTCTTTGGCTTTTTCCACTGTTTGAGTATCACGACTCTCACCTTGTGCCGCAGCCATGGGCTGAAATCGTTCTTCAGCCATTGCTTCATGCTGCCGATCCGGAAGTAGTTTATCCATCCCCGCAGAACCTGATTCAGCTTCCTGAATGTGACGCTCAGC
>JAFWWK010000106.1 GCA_017523615.1 Clostridia bacterium | reverse complement strand
GCTCTTCAGTAGTCTCTGACTCGTTCGAATTGACTGTCGTTCTTCATCCGGATCTCTCCGGATGTCTGATCCTGTATCGTTTTCAAGATCCCCGCGCTCTTTGCTTGCCCCGCAGGGGGCTTCGCTTGAGCGCTTGTGTATCTTAATCGAGGAACGGCTTTTTGTCAACCATGTTTCCCCGTTTTTTTTAAATCTTTTTTGGTTTTTTTGCCCCGCAAAAACGAAGTGCGGCTCAATTTGGAAAACGTTCGGCTTTTTGCCGTTTTGAGGCTTTTTCCACGCCTCATTGTTCGTATTTTTATCTTTTCGGCTTTTTGCGGCCCGGAGCGCCGCTTTTTTTCCCGCGCGCAGCGCGTCTTTACACAGGACCGGCGTTATGGTATACTAATTTAAAATCGAAAGGAAGCATATATATGATACGTACAGACATCGTAAATCTGACAGTCATCAAAGCCATCGCCTTCCGCCAGAAACTCATGGCCGGCGGATCGGGCGTGACGATCCTGCGGTATGATTTCAAGCAGCCCGGCATCGCGTCCATCAGCAAGACCTCCGGCGATCCGATCCCCGCGGCCAACACCCCCGTGGATATGTATCCCGCGGAAGCCTTCAAGGAAGCGAGCACCCTGACCGCCGGGATGCCTTACTCCAAGCGCGGCAGCGTACGCCTGGAAGCGGAAGCGCCGGTCGATACCGCGCCCGAAGCCGCCGAAGAGGCCACCCCCGACGACGTGGTGGTCGACAGCGCCGATTATCAGAAGGTCGTCGCCCGCTACACCGATAAAAACGGCAAGCTGTCCTACGAGCTGTTGAACCGCGACCTGATCAAGTTCGCGCATTCCAGCAAAACGGTCCGCAGCATGCTGGACGAAGGCGCTTCGGTAAAGAAGGTGCGTACCTACATCATCACCTCCAAATTCAGTACCGTTACCGGCAACCGGAAGCTGACCGAAGAAGAGGCCGTCAAGATCGGCGAACTATTGGACGAAGTCAGCCCGAAGGGTGTGTTCAAGGAGCTGGACGCGGATCTGCGCAAGTCGAGCGCCTCCAACAAGCGCAAATAAACATTCCGTACACCTGCCGGCCGGCGGTCCCTCTTTGGAACGGCGGCCGGTGTTTTCTTTTTTATTTCCATTATATATTGCCGGAAAACCGCTTATCCTCCGTATGTATCCATTGAAACCGGGAGTAAAAAGTGGTATACTGACTCAAGCGAACGCGCCCTTATGATCCTTCCGGGCGCCGGAAAGGCGGAACATTATGGCAAAAGCCTCAAGGAATACCGACAAACAGAAAAAAAAGGAACTGATCGCAGGCCTGGTCGGCGGCGGCTTTGTCTGCGCGCTCTTCGCGGCGATCTTCGGCTTCAGCAAGCCCATCCATTTCCTGATCGGCCTCCCGCTGTCCTTCCTGGCCGGATGGGCGGTATCGGTGATGGCGCGGCCCCTGGATACCCATAAAAAGGCCCCGGAGCAGCACAAGGACCCGATCCCGGTGACCGGCAACGCCTACGCCGACGACATGATCGCCCGCGGCCAGCAGCTGATGAAGGAGATCCGGGAGGAAAACGAACAGATCCCCGACGAGCACCTGACCGCGCAGATCGAAAAGCTGGACGAGGTGACGGACAAGATCTTCCGCGCCGTGGCGGAACAGCCCGGCAAGGCGCCCCAGATCCGCCGCTCGATGGACTATTACCTGCCCACCACCCTGAAGATGCTCTCCGGTTTCCGGGTGATGGACGAAAGGAACGTCCGGGGCGATATGGCCGAAAAGACCCGCAAACAGATCCACGACGCCATGGATATCGTGGTGACCGCCTTTTCCAGGCAGCTGGACACGATGTACCAGGCCGACGTACTGGATATTTCCACCGACATCGACGTGCTGGAGACCCTGCTCAAGCAGGACGGCCTCCTGGAAAACGTGATGCGCCGCGCTCCGCAGGCCGCGAATGCGCCCGCAAAAGAAGTTCCCGAGGAGGAAGCCCCCCTCGCGGAGGAGATCCCCGCCGAAGCGCCCTTCTCCCCCGGCTTCTCGTCTCCGTTCTCCGCTGACCAGGCCCAGGCGGCCCAGCAGCAGGCAAAAAAACAGTAAACCATGGTCACACACCCATTTTATTCATATTTATTTAGGAGGAGATACCCATGAGCGAGAACAATTCCACTGCCGGCGCCCCGAAGCTGACCCTGAATCCCCAGGCTGTCGAAGCCAAGGCCCTGGAAGACGCGGTCTCCGCGCTTGACGAGCTCAACGCCATGCCCCAGCCCGCCGCTCCCGATGCGAAGGAAGCCGTGATGCAGCTCGATTCCCAGCTGTCCGCCGACGAGCTTCAGCAGGTAACCGAATTTGCTTCCCAGATCGACCTGACCAACACCGACCATGTGATGATGTACGGCGCCGACGCCCAGAAAAAGATCTCCGCTTTCTCTGACAGCGTTCTGGCCAACGTCAGGACCGACAACACCGGCGACGTGGGCAACATGCTGACCAAGCTGATCTCCGAGCTGAAGGGCTTTGAGACTGCCGCCGAAAAGCCCACCGGACTCAAGGGTCTCTTCTACAACGCCAAGGCCCACCTGTCCACCGTCCAGGCCAAGTACGACGACGTGGCCGCCAATGTCGAGACCATCGCGGCCAGCCTGGAGCAGCACCAGGTACAGCTGCTCAAGGACGTAGCCATGTTCAATAAAATGTACGAGATGAACCTGGAATACTTCCACGAGCTCACCATGTACATCGTAGCCGGCGAAAAGCGCCTCCAGGAAGTCCGCGACACCGACCTCAAGGCGCTGCAGGACGCGGCCAAGGCCAGCGGCGACCCGATGGACGCCCAGAAGGCCCAGGACCTGGCGGCCCAGTGCGACCGCTTTGAAAAGAAGCTGTACGACCTGAAGCTGACCCGCCAGATCAGCCTGCAGATGGCCCCGCAGATCCGCCTGCTGCAGAACAACAACGCCCTGCTGGTCGAAAGGATCCAGTCCACCCTGGTCAACACCCTGCCCCTGTGGAAGAACCAGATGGTCCTGGCCCTGGGCCTGGAGCACTCCAAACAGGCCATGGCCGCCCAGAAGGCCGTAACGGATATGACCAACGAGCTGCTCCGCAAGAACGCCGAGACCCTGAAGCAGGGCACCATCGAGACCGCCCGCGAGTCCGAGCGCGGCATCGTGGACCTGGAGACCCTGGTAGCCACCAACCAGAGCCTGATCGATACCATCAACGAAGTCATGCAGATCCAGAAGGACGGCCGCCAGAAGCGCCTGGAAGCCGAACGCACCCTTGCCCAGATGGAGCAGGACCTCAAGACCAAGCTTCTGAGCATGTAATCCAATGCCCTGTCGGGCGGACCGGGACCGTGCCGAAGTGGACGGTCCCGGTTTTTTAACGGAGGAGGACGCCTTGGAGACCACGCTGACTGTCACCTATTACCATCACGCCGGGTTCTCCGTCACGGACGGGACCGTCTTCCTGGTCTTCGACTACTGGCGGGGTGAAAACGACGAAATGAACTCATGTCCGCTGACCGGCGACGAACTGACGGGCTACAAACGGGTATACGTCTTCGTTTCCAACGACCGGGAGGACCATTTCGACGAGAACGTCTTCACCTGGGACAGGAACGCGCCCAACATCACCTATATCATTGCCGGGGACATGGACGCCGAGCACCGCAAAAAAGCCCGCGGCCTGGAGATGAATCCCGGCGACGAACTGAAGCTGGAGGGCATCGACATCCATGCCTACGCCACCTCTGACCGGGGCGTTTCGCTGCTGGTGACCCTGGACGGCCTGAAGATCTTCTACGCCGGGGAACTGAACCTGTGGCACTGGCGGGAGGAAAGCAGCCTCAGCGAGATCCAAGAGGCCGAACGCGCTTTCGAAAGCGCCATGGCGCCCATCGAAAAACTGCATGTGGACCTGGCCATGTTCCCGCTGGATCCCCGGATGGGCGGACTGTTCGACGCCGGAGCCAATCATTTTATCATGTCGGTGAAGCCAAGGCTCTTTATCCCGATGCAGTGGCACGGCCGCAAGAACGTGGCCAGCGAGTACGCGCGCCGCGGCCGCACCCGCTATACCGAGATCCTGGCCCTGACCTCGCCCCGCGAACAGGCCCAGGTCACCTACCGGGATTCATCCATCACGTGGAAGATCCTGCCGCCGTCCCTTCCCAACGAGGTCAGCCTGGATTCCCTGGCGCAGGATGATCCCTTTGCGGACAGCGATCTGCCGGTGGCGCTGGATACCGACACCGACCGGAAGAAAGGGAATACGCCATGATCATGATCGGCCTCACAGCCGGGCGCAACAAGGACCGGGCTGTACAGATGAACAAAGACTACCCGGCCGCCATCCTGTCGACAGGAGCGGCCCCGGTGCTGATCCCCCCCGTAGAAGACCACGCCGCGCTGGACTGCATCCTTCAAAGCCTGGACGGCCTGGTGCTTACCGGCGGCGGCGATGTGGAGCCCTCCCGCTACGGCGCGGAGCGTATCCCCGAGTGCGGCGAAAGCGACATATCGCGGGATGAGTGCGAAATATACCTGTGCGAACGGGCCATCGCCATGTGCCTGCCGGTCCTTGGCATCTGCCGCGGGTTCCAGGTGCTCAACGTCGTCTTGGGGGGCGAATTGTACCAGGACATCGGCACGGAATACGGGAAGACCATCGAACACCGCCGGATGGACGACCCCGCGGGCAAGGTCCACACGGTGGACGTCGCCGAGGGGACGCGCCTCGGGCGCGCCCTGGGGCGCCGGTCCCTGGGCGTCAATACCCGGCACCATCAGGCATTGAAGACCCCCGGCCGGGGACTGATCATATCCGCCCGGGCTCCGGACGGCATCGCGGAAGCCATCGAACTGGCGGGAGAGAATTTTGTTCTTGGCGTCCAGTGGCACCCCGAAAGCCTTCTGGCGGCGGGGGTCGAGGGCGCGAAGGAGATTTTTGACGCTTTTGCCGGCGCCTGCAGACAGCGCCGTGAAAACAGACAGTAAAAAAAGGAGGCGGCACAGATGCCCGACGAAGATCTTGACCTGGTGGAAATGGAAGACGACGAAGGCGGCACCGTCACGCTGCGGGTGGAAAGGTATTTTTTCTATAACGGCGACGAATACGTCCTGCTGAGCGACGATATCGAGGGGAACAAGCCCGAAAGCGACATCGCAAGGTACGTGATGAAGGTGGTCCCTCTGCCCGAGGAAGGCGAGGACATGGAGGAATTCGTGCCCGTGGAAGACGAACTGATGGACCGTCTGGTGAAAGCGGCCCAGGTCACCTTCGGCAACGGCGTGGACGAAGAGGAAGAATAAGTGAACGAGACCCTCAAAGGGAAGATCGCCATGCTCCCCGACAGCCCCGGCTGCTATATGATGAAGGAGCGGGGGCAGATCATCTATGTGGGCAAGGCGGTCAACCTGAAAAACCGCGTCCGCAGCTATTTTCACGCATCCTCCCACACCCCCAAGGTGGAGGCCATGGTGAGCCATATCGATGATTTCGATATCCTCCTGTGCCGCACCAACCTGGAGGCGCTGATCCTGGAATGCAACCTGATCAAGCTGCACAGGCCCTATTACAACATCCTCCTCAAGGACGACAAGCACTATCCCTATATCCGTATGGACCTGAGGGACCCTTACCCCAAAGCGGAGATGAGCCGCCGGCTGGAAAAGGACGGCGCCAGGTATTTCGGCCCCTACATCGGCGCCGGCGCGGTCAAGGACGTGCTGGAGACCGTTCGCAGGATGTTTCCCCTGAGGACCTGCTCCACCGTCTTCCCGCTGAAAAAGCCCCAGCGGCCCTGCATCAATTATGAGATCGGCCGGTGCCTGGGGCCCTGCGGCGGAAAATGCACCGACGAGGAATACCGCCGCACGGTGGATAGGGTGCTCGCCTTCCTGGGGGGCAGCGACAGCGAGATCCTGGACGCCCTGAAAAACGAGATGGCCGCCGCCGCGGCCGCGTACAAATATGAGCGCGCCGCGGTCATCCGGGACAAGATCCGCGATATCGAGGGCATGATGCAGCGCCAGCAGGCCATCCAGACCCGGGGGGGCGACGAGGATGTGATCGCCCTGGCCAGGGACGATATGGACGCCATGGCCCAGGTCCTTTTGATCCGGGACGGCAAAATGGTAGGCGGCGATGCCTTCGAGCTGCCCGGAGAGGGCCGCGAGGATCCCGCCGAGGTGCTCTTCGACTTTGCGCTGCAGTACTACGACAGCCGCAAACCCGCCCGTGAGGTGCTGATCGCCGACGTCCCCGAAGAGATCCGCGCGGACCTTGAAGCGTGGCTCCGCGAGCGCCGGGAAGGCGCCTGCACGCTGCTTGTCCCCCAGCGGGGCGAAAAGCGCGCGCTGGTCCTGATGAGCGAAAAAAACGCCCGCGACGCCCTGGAAAAGCGGAACTCCCGCAAGCAGATCCAGTACGAGCGCACGGTAGGCGCCTGCCGGGACCTGGCCGACGCCATCGGGATGAAGGGTTACCCGAAAAGGATCGAGGGGTACGACATATCCAACACCCAGGGCATGCTCAGCGTGGCCAGTATGGTGGTGTTCATCGACGGCGAGCCCGCCAAGGGGGAATACCGGCGCTACCGCATCAAGACCGTGGAAGGCGCCAACGATTTTGCCTCCCTGAACGAGGTTCTCCTGCGCCGCTTCACGCGGGCGATGAGCGAGGATCCCGATGAAAAATGGCCCATGCCGGACCTGGTGCTGATCGACGGCGGCCCGGAGCAATTGGCCTTTGCCCGTGAAGCCATGCTGTCCACAGGCGCCGACGTGCCCATGTTCGGCCTGGCCAAGAAGCGTGAGGAGATCTTCCTGCCCGGCAGGGACGAACCGGTGATCCTGGACCACCACACCCCCGCCCTGCACCTGATCCAGCGGGTCAGGGACGAATCCCACCGGTACGCCATCACCTTCCACCGTTCCCTGAGGACCGCCGATTCGGTCCGCAGCCGCCTGGAGGAGATCCCGGGCATCGGCCCGGAAAGGCGGAAAGCGCTGGTGAAGCATTTCGGCTCCGCCAAAGCTGTATCCCGGGCGTCGGAAGAGGACCTGGCAGCGGTCAAGGGCATGACGCGTCCCGCCGCCAGGGCCGTATACGCGCATTTTCATCCGGCCGGCGGGGAAGAAAGCTGACAATTTGATCGAAACGGAAAAATTTCGGTTTTATTTTTTGTGATCTCCGGTTTTCTGTGCGCTATTTTTGCATATTTTATACCATTTACGCCATCATTTACCGTATTCATCCTTGACTTTCGCCCATATTTAGTATACAATCACGTTAGCGGCTGAAACGGCTCGTGCCGACAGCTGTTTTCAGATACATGATTTGCTGATTTGATGGCGGTTTCACCGCACGAGCATATAAGGCGGCCAGCCCTTGATTGTAACAAACGCAATTGATTAAGGTCCAGCTTATGTGGTTTTCGGTCGGCAGCGATGCCGGCGCATCGACATGAATAGTGTATCCGATGACAGTTGCCGCGCGGAACAGGTCTGTTCCGTGCGTTTTTTCCGCCCCGCAAAGCAAGCAATGCCCATAAGATCAAAAAAAATAATCGCAGACGAAAGGAGGAACAACAGGAATGCAATGGCTTTGGTATATCCTCATCGCCGTGGTCTGTCTCGCAGCCGGCTCCGCCTTCGGCTATTTCTACCGCAAGAATGAAGCCGAAAAGAAGATCGGCCGGACCGAACAGTACGCGCAGCGTCTCCTGGACGACGCCACCCGCAAGGCTGATGAGCAGAAAAAGGAAATGCTCCTTGCCGCCAAAGAAGAAGTGCTTCACCTCAAGAGCGAAGCCGACAAGGAGATCCGCGCCCGCCGTACTGAACAGCAGCGCTCCGAGCGCCGGCTGACCCAGAAGGAAGAGAGCCTGGACAAAAAAGAAGAAGCCCTGGACAAGAAGCGCGACGCCCTGGCCGAACGCGAGGAAAGCTTGGACAAAAAGGCCGAAGAGATCCAGCGCAGCCTTGACGAAGCTGAGCAGATCAAGGAAAAACAGCTGGCCGAATTGGAGCGCATCGCCACCCTGACCCATGACGAAGCCCGCCAGATCGTCATCGAACGGGTACAGAAGGAAGCCTATCACGACGCCGCCGCCACGGTGCGGGATATCGAATCCCGGGCCAAGGAGGAGGGCGAAAAGAAAGCACGCAACATCATCGCCCTGGCGATCCAGAAATGCGCCGCCGATCATGTGGCCGAAACCACCGTTTCCGTCATCAACCTGCCCAACGACGACATGAAGGGCCGTATCATCGGCCGTGAGGGCCGGAATATCCGGGCCCTGGAGACCGCCCCCGGCGTGGACCTGATTATCGACGATACCCCGGAGGCCGTGATCGTCTCCGCCTTCGACCCGGTGCGCAGGGAGATCGCCCGCATCGCCATCGAAAAGCTGATCATGGACGGCCGTATCCACCCCGCCAGGATCGAGGAATGCGTGGAAAAGGCCAAGAAGGAAGTGGAGGGCCAGATCCGCGAGGCCGGCGAGCAGGCCATCTTCGAAACCGGCCAGCACGGTATCCATCCCGAGCTGGTCAAGCTGCTGGGCCGCCTGCGCTACCGTACCAGCTACGGCCAGAACGTATTGAAGCACTCCATTGAG
>JAFWWK010000105.1 GCA_017523615.1 Clostridia bacterium | reverse complement strand
GGATAGGTGCCGTTGCCGTGGTCGGAGAAGGGATCCTTCATGTGGGGCAGGTCCCTGTTGTAGAAGGAGGGGCTGCCGGTGGCGCTGCCGCCGATGTACTCATCCCAGGCGCCCATGGTCCAGCCGGCCGCGTAGTTGGTGTACAGCGGGATCGCGTCGGTGTTTTCCTTGATCAGTTTCAGGGCCGCGATGAATTCGTCGGGGGTCTTGGGCAGCTCGGTAACGCCGGCAGCGGCGAACACAGCCTTGTTGTAGACGATGCCGTTGGCGTTGCCGGTGGAGGGCATGCCGTAGCATACGCCGTTATAGGCCTTGCCGCTCATGAAGCGGTACTGCTGGCTGAGGACGTCCAGGGATCCCAGGGGAACGAAATAGGTGGGAAGCTCGTCCACATCCACCTGCGGGATGCCCATGATGGTCCAGTTGGCGGTGCCGACGCGCAGCAGCGCGTTTTCGGCGTAATCGGTCACCAGGTCATAGCTGATGGTGACGTTGGGATAGGTTTTCTGGAATTCCGCGACATAGCCGTTCAGCTTGTCAGGGATGTCGGTGCGGTGATAGGCGAAGGTGATGGTGGCAGTCAGGTCGGTGTTTTCACCCCAGACCAGCTGGTCGAAGGTGGGAAGCGTTTCTTCCGCGGAGGCGAAAGCCGCCAGGGACAGCGCCATAACGAGCGCCAGGAGAACGGACAGGAACTTCTTCATTGGTTCTTCCTCCTTTAATGTTAAGTTTACAAGATGTCCTTGTTAACTAGATTATAAACCGATTAATTTTAAATGTCAAGCGTGAATTGCAAAAAAAGGGAAAAAAACCGCCGGCTTTTTTATATGGCCTCCGGCAAAGGCGCTCCGCCGTGCATGACAGGCTTTTAAAGTGGTCTGTCTCGGAGGAAACGCAAAAACCGCCTTGTAACATGGCGGAATACCTGCTATAATATTCCCATAAATACAAATACTCTGCGCGATACGGCTGAAGGAGGTTTTTGACATGGATCTGCTGAATTACAGCGTGCTCGAAAAATCCGGCTACAAGGGCTACATCCTGAAGGACGCCCCGGAAAAGGTGATGCAGTTCGGCGAAGGCAATTTCCTGAGGGCTTTTGTTGATTATTTTTTTGACAACGCCAACGAAAAGGCCGGATGGGGGGGCAAGGTCGTCCTGGTCCAGCCCATTGCCATGGGCCTGACGGAGCTTATCAACAAGCAGGAAGGCCTGTATACCCTGTACCTGCGCGGCAGCGAAAAAGGGGTCAAGGTGGACGACAAGCGGGTCATCTCCTGCTGCAGCCGCTGTGTGAATCCCTATGGCGATTGGGACAGCGTCCTGGCCCTCGCCCGCTCAAAGGATCTGGAGATCGTGGTATCCAACACCACCGAGGCCGGCATCGTTCACGACAATGAAAGCGCCTTTGACCAGCAGCCCCCCGTGTCCTTCCCGGCCAAGCTGACCCGCGTCCTGTATGAGCGCTGGCAGGCGGGCCTGGACGGGCTGATCATCCTGTCCTGCGAACTGATCGACAACAACGGCAAGGAACTCCAAAAGTGCGTAAACCAGTATATCGACGACTGGAAACTGGAGGACGCCTTCCGCGCCTGGGTCAACGAAAAGAACATTTTCTGCTCCACCCTGGTGGACCGCATCGTTCCCGGACGTATCCGCGACCCGCAGGAGGTGGCCGCCCTTAATGAAAAGAACGGCTACGAGGATCCCCTGACCGATGTGGGCGAGGTCTTCGGCGTATGGGTCATTGAAGGCCCGAAGGAACTGGAGGACCGCCTGCCCTTCAAAAAGGCCGGACAGCCCGTCATGGTGGTCCCGGACGTCACCCCGTACAAAAAGCGCAAGGTCCGCATCCTCAACGGAGCCCACACCGGCTTTGTCCTGGGCGCGTACCTGGCCGGGTTCGATATCGTCCGTGACTGCATGGAGGACGACACCGTCCGTTCCTTCATGAATAAGATGCTCTACGAAGAGGTGGTCCCCGTCCTGCCCCTGGACCAGGAGGACCTGAAGAACTTCGCCGCCGCCGTGCAGGACCGCTTCAACAATCCCTTCGTCAATCATGAACTGATGAGCATCTCCCTGAACTCCACCAGCAAATGGAAGGCCCGCAACATGCCGACCCTCCTGGAGTATGTGGAAAAGAACGGCAAGCTGCCTCCCTGCCTCACCATGAGCCTGGCGGCGTACATCGCCTTCTATTCCAACGACGTTCAGGCCCTGAACGACAAGGGCCTGGTCTGCCGCCGCCCGAAGGGCAACGATTACGTCGTATCCGACGACCGCTGGGCGCTGGAATTCTTCTGGGATCACCGCGCCGATCCCGCTGACGACCTGGTCCATGCCGTCATGACCAACACCAAGATGTGGGACCGGGACCTGACTGAGATCCCCGGCTTTGAAAAGCAGGTGGCCGCGGACCTGAAGCTGATCCGCGAAAAAGGCGCCAAAGCAGCTTATGCCGCCTGCCTGTAATAAACTGAAGTTCCTATCATATTTCGCACAGGCAGACCTTCAACAGCCTGCCTGTGCGTTTCTTATTTTTATGCGTGTGCGCACAGCCGGATGATTCCCGTAATGTAACTGGACGGATTTGTTTGGCGGGGGAAGGACCATGGACAGGAAAAAAGTCGGCTTCAGGCTTTCGCTGACGGAATTCATCTACAACGGCTGCTTTGCCGCCGCCAATTTCCTTTCGGTCTTTTTGGAAGCCGATGGGTTTACGGCGGGACAGATGGGCCTGATCACCGCGCTGATCAGCGGCGTCGGGATCGCCTCGCAGCCGACCTGGGGCATTATATCCGACCGCGTACGGTCGGTGAAGAAATGTTTCATGCTGTGCATGGCGTGCGCCGCCGCCTGCGCTTTGGCGGTACCCGCCCTGTCCGCTGCCGGCGGCGCCGGGCGGATCCTTGCGGTTGGTATGCTGACGGTGATGTATTTCTTTTTCCACCCCTCCAACATGATGATGGAGATGTGGCTGGTACGGGTGAACGACAACCCCCTCCTGAAGATCCCCTACGGAACCGTCCGTTCCTGGGCTTCGATCGGATACGCGCTCATTTCCCTGGCCTTTGTGCCTGTTCTCCGGGTGATGCCTGTAAGGAATGTCTACTATTTCTTTTTTGCCTTCGCTTTCCTGGCATTCCTCCTCACCTCCCTCATCCCTTCCGAAAGCGAGGGAGCGGACGCCGGGCAGGGACGCCGCCGGCTGAAGGATATGCCCTTTAAAGCCCTTCTGGATTACTGGATCGCGGCATATGTGGTTTTTGAGGTCCTGTACCTGATCCCCTTCAGCTGGAGGGTGACCTACATGGTGTTCGGTATGAAGGAATTCGGCGCCGATACGTCCCTGTACGGCGCGCTGATGTTCGTGTCCGGCATCTGCGAGGTGCCCATGCTGCTGCTTGTCAAGCGGTTCTCCGGACGGGGCGGATGGGGATGGCCGCTGATCGTGAGCGCGGCGTTCCTGTCGGCGGAATACGCGGTGTATACCATGGGCCGTTCCCTGCCCCTGCTGGTCTTCGCGCAGCTGCTCAGGGGCTTTTCTTATGCGCTGTACGTTTCCGGCCGGGTACGCTACCTTTCCCGCCTGGCACCGAAGGGAATGGAGGCCAGCACCATGGCGCTGGTGAACACCGTCACGGCGGTAACGAACCTCCTGGCTGCGGCGGGGGGCGGATTCCTGCTGGAGGCGCTGGGCACCAGGCCTTTCTTCGGGCTGCTTTGCGCGCTGCAGACGGTGTCCGTGCTGGTTTTCATCGGGTCCCATGTCGTCGGGGTCCGTTTCCTTAAAAGAATGCCGGCGGATCCGCAGTGCCTGCTGGTGCGGCCGCGGAGACGCTGACTGAACGGATTTTTTTTTCTTTCGAAGATAAGCGTCATGGAAGGCGTCATCGTATTCCTTCGGATGGAAGCGGCGCAGGGAGAGCCGAGGAAGGGAACCTCATCCACCGCCAAAGGGCGGTCCCCCTTCCCCGTGCGCGTGGAAGGCAAAAAGCCCTTCTCCCGTCGCTCGTAGGCCTTTCGCCGTATCGCCCGCGGCAAGGAAGACTCCGTACGCCTTCCCCTCGCAAGGGGAAGGTGTCGGCGAAGCCGACGGATGAGGTTCCCCCTGCCGGGTGCACGCCTAGCAACATGGGAGGCGACGGATCCCCCTGCAAGGGAAGCGGCGCAGGGAGAGCCGGGGAAGGGAACCTCATCCACCGCCCAAAGGGCGGTCCCCCTTCCCCGTGTGCGTGGAAGGCAAAAAGCCCTTCTCCTGTTGCTGGTGAGCCTTTCGGCGTATCATCCGCGGCAAGGAAGACCTCGTACGCCTTCCCCTCGCAAGGGGAAGGTGTCGGCGAAGCCGACGGATGAGGTTCCCCATGCCGGGTGCACACCGGGCAGCATGGGAGGCGACGGATCCCCCTGCAAAGGAAGCGGCGCAGGGAGAGCCGAGGAAGGGAACCTCATCCACCGCCAAAGGGCGGTCCCCCTTCCCCGTGCGCGTGGAAGGCAAAAAGCCCTTCTCC
>JAFWWK010000104.1 GCA_017523615.1 Clostridia bacterium | reverse complement strand
TCGATATCCAGGAAGGCCAGGAAGACCGGATTGGTTTTTGCAAAGGCAAGGGCATCCGAGGACTTGAGAAAGCCCGTGATCACAGCCCCGGGAAAAACGCTTTCCAGGATGGGGATGCCGCCGCTGAGGAGGATCTTTTCATCATCCACCAGGATGATGTTGGGGGATTCCTCACTCTCCTGCGCAGCGTCCAGGAAGGTGTTGACGTCCATGTCGAGCGCCTTTGCGATGCGGGTGATCATCTTGATATCCGGCAGGCGGACACCCGCCTCCCATTTTGAAACCGTCGTACGGTCGATATAGATCTTCTCCGCAAGCTGCTGCTGGGAATATCCTTTCTCCTCACGCAGACTGCGGAGCGTCTCGGCAAAAACCAGTCTCATCGCTCTCTCCTCCTTCGCGGCAGGCTGACAGGAACATCTTACCCGATCAGGCAAAAAAACTCAAGCACGGAATGAAAAACACGGGCCCGGGAGGCGCATGCGCCGGGCTCCGCAAAAGCGTTCGATCCCCCGCCGGAGGCGGGGGATCGGTGTTTCAGTTTCCGGAATCAGTAGGCATATCCGAGGATGGAGCCTTTGATCCATCCCTGCACCGGGGCGTTGATATACACCCAGTTGCGGCCGTCTGCCTGTTCGAACCAGTCTGTCGCATTCGCCTGTGTTCCGTTATGAAGGGTCGCGACCACCGGGGCGTTCAGACCCGGATAGCTCCGGATTGCAGCATCTCTGTAATCACCGGTGTTGACGGTACGCCATTCACCGCCGGTTACGTGCTCCAGTTCCTGATCGTTCAATAAGTTCTTTTCTGACATGATTTTTTCTCCTTTCGTTGATGTGCTTGCAGTATAGCATGGGCTTTGTCACAGAAGCGGCACACTGCTTTTCTTTTTTCATCCGCCGCCCTGCCTTGTGTACTGCGCGTTTCGCGGTACTGTATATGATAAACCTCTCTCCCGAAAAATCAAGGGAATGTGACAGAATGCCACGGTTTTGTCTGCTTATTGATTATTGACGGCAGCTCCGGGACCATACGGAAAGCCGGCTCTGCAGCTGCAGAGCCGGCCAGAAATTTCTGTGGGGTACCTGTCGGATGGCGGATCAGGCCTTCTTTGCCTTCGCCTTGGCGGCATCCATCTGTGCTTCCCAGGTGTTGACGCAGACCGCGCAGGAGGCATCGCCGACGACGTTCAGCGCGGTACGGCCCATATCGAACAGACGGTCGATACCGTAGATGATGCCGATATAGGTGGTCGGGATACCGACGGCATCCAGCACCATCGCCAGCATGATCATGCCGGCGCCGGAGGTGCCCGCCGTGCCGATGGAGGCCAGCGTGGCCGTCACGACGATGGTGATCATCTGGACCAGCGTCAGGTCAATGCCGACGCACTTGGCCAGGAAGATCGCCGCAACGCACTGATAGATGGCGGTACCGTCCATGTTGATCGTGGCACCCAGCGGCAGCACGAAGGACGAAATTTCGGAGTGGACGCCCATCTCATCGCAGCACTCTTTGGTGACAGGCAGCGAGGCCACCGACGAGGTGGAGGTAAAGGCAAAGGCAGCGGCCCGCTCCGATTTGGGTTGACAGGAGGGCGCGGACACGCTAAAATCTGGTTATTTCAAAGCAGGGACGCTTTGCCTGCGTGAGCAGGCGGAAAGGAGGCGTCGGAATGGATACCGGGAACGAACTGATCCTGGTCGACCTGGACGACCGGGAGATCGGCCGCGGAGAAAAGATGGATGTGCACCGGAAGGGCCTGCTGCACAGGGCTTTCTCGGTTTTTCTGTTCGACGGCAGCCGCCTGCTGATCCAGCAGCGCGCCGCAGGGAAATATCACAGTGCGGGACTGTGGGCGAACACCTGCTGTTCCCATCCGCGTGTCGGTGAAACGCTTCAGGAGGCTGCCGC
>JAFWWK010000103.1 GCA_017523615.1 Clostridia bacterium | reverse complement strand
CTTTATCGGGCACCTCGATTACGGACGGATCGTCTGCCTTATGGTATGCACCGTCCTCCTCCTTGTATATGTATGAGCCTTCCCCCTTCGGCGGGGCCAGCTCGGTCAGGGTCAGGGTCTTGCCTTCCAGTTTGGCTCTTAATTTGACGCTGCTGAAGAACACGTCGCCATCGGTCACTGTATAGCTGCCGGCTTCGCTGGTTTTCTTTCCGTCCTGGGCTTCCCATTCCCAGGTGATTTTACCGCCTCTAAAAAACAAGACGGCGCTGGAATCCGGTTTCAGTATCATTCCGTCTAATGAGAGGTGTCCTTTCGAAAGGACGGACGCACCAGACACAGTCCATGTTCCTTCGATGTCTCCGGCCGTCAGTTTCTTTTCCCCGTTATTCTTGCCGGCACATGCGGCCAGCAGCAGCACAGCTGCCAGCAGTAAAGCAAAAATCGCCAGTTTTTTTTCATCTTTTCCTGACCTTCCTTTCATTGATAGATTCGAAGCATTATAGCATCCATGTAAAGCAATAGCAAGGCAGTAGTAGTTTTTTATTTGTGCCGAAAGGGTTGCAGGAAGTTTTTCATGAAATGTGCGAAGCATTCTGACCTTCCTTCATTTTTTGTGAAAACGTCTTGTGACCGGTCAAGCAAACTATTATAATAAGCGCAGACGAAGATGCATAATCATGTACATGCGACGAAAGATTCTTTTCCGCATTTTCTGCATGCCTTCACGATCGCGAAAAGGACCGGAAAGAAATTTACCGGATATGACAGGAACGATTGAAATTTGATTTGATCGAATGTATAATGTACTACAAATAGACAGCGTAAAGCGGGAGGAGGGATCCCATGATCGCAATGACCGGCGGGCGGATCATCCTGGAGGACCGGGAGGTCACCGGGAAGGCGCTCTTGTTTGATGAAAAGATCCGGGGACTGTGCGGGGAGGAGGAGGTGTCCACCCTGGCGGACGAAGTCCTGGACGTCGGGGGGGCTTGGATCTCCCCGGGACTTATCGACGTGCATATCCATGGCTTCCGGGGCGACGATGTCAGCGACGCCGATCCCGACGGGATCCGCCGCATGGCCGGGGCCCTGTTGGGAAACGGGGTCACGTCCTTCCTGCCCACCACCATGACGGTGGGGTGGGGGATCCTTGAAAAGGTCTTCGCCATCCTCCGCCCGATGATGGCGGAAAGCGGGGAAAAGGATTTCCGGGGCGCCAGGATCCTGGGCTGCCACGCGGAGGGGCCCTTCATCAATCCGGCGCGCAAGGGTGCCCAGGCCGAGGAGAACATCCTGCCCCCGGACGCGGAGAAGATCCTTCCCTGGAAGGACGTGATCCGCATGATCACCTACGCTCCCGAAATACCGGGCGGCATCGAATTTACCCGCGCCCTTCGGGAAAAGAGCGGCATCGTCCTGTCTGTCGGGCATACCGCGGCGGACTTTGACACCGCCATGGCCGCGGTGCACGCCGGCGCGGAACATTTTACCCACACCTTCAACGCCATGACGCCTATGAGCCACCGCTCTCCCGGCGTGGTGGGGGCGGCGCTGTATTCCGACGCCTGGTGCGAGATGATCGCGGACGCTTTCCACGTGGACAAAGCCTTGTTTTCGATCGTGTACCGGGTGAAGGGGGACAGGCTGTGCCTGATCACCGACTGCCTGCGCGCCGGAGGGCTCCGGGACGGGGAATATTTCCTGGGCGGCCAGGCTTTCGACCTGAAGGGCATCGAATGCCGCCTGAAGGACGGCACCATCGCCGGAAGCGTGCTGACCATGAACAAGGCGGTGCGTCTGTTCCGCGAGCATGCCGGCGTTTCCATGTGGGAAGCGGTGCGGGCGGCGTCCCTTTCCCCGGCCCGGTCTATCCATGAGGACGGACGCAGGGGCAGCCTCAGCGTCGGGAAGGACGCGGATATCACTGTGTTTGATGACGACCTGAACGTAAGGGAGACCTGGGTCGGAGGCGTGAGAAAATACATTTCATAACAGGAGAAGAAGCAGATGAAAACGATGGAATTAAAGGTCCCGGCACCGCTGGATAAGGATTTTGCGCCGCTGAGCGTGACGCTCAGGGAATACGAGCGCGACGCGGCGAAGGGGCAGACGATGCCCCTGGCGGTGAACATCGAACGGGAGGAAGGATGCTGCGATTATTTTCAGCTGGACGCGTTCCCGGAAGGCGTGGAGGACGAAAGGACCCTGGACCTGGCGGAGCGCATGACCAAGGCCCTTCTGTGGATGCGGGGCGGCTGGAAGATCACGGTCTGCGGCTCCGAAAAGCTGTACCGGAAGCTGGCCGCGGCGTATACCCCCGAAGGGGAGCGGCATTTTGACTTTAAGTTCATGGGCGACGTGTACGACCGGGAATTTACCGTGGTCCGTGAGGACGACATGGCCAGGGTAAAGGTCCGCCGGGACCGGGCCCAGAGCATCGGCAGGCACCTGAACGGATGCCGCATCGGCTTTGACGCCGGCGGAAGCGACCGCAAGGTATCCGCCGTCATCGACGGTGAAACGGTGTACAGCGAGGAGGTCGTCTGGTTCCCCAAGCTGCAGAGCGACCCCAATTATCACATGCAGGGCATCGTGGAGGCTTTCCGCACCGCCGCGGCCCATATGCCCCGTGTGGACGGCATCGGCGTGTCCTCGGCCGGCGTGTATATCGGCAACGACGCCACGAGGGATATCTCCCTTTTCAGGAGCGTGCCCAAGGAGCTTTTTGAAAGCGGCATCCGCCATATCTACACCGACGCGGCGGCGCAGATCGGGAAGGATATCCCCCTGGCGGTGGCCAACGACGGGGACGTGACCGCCCTGGCCGGGGCCATGGACCTGGGCGAGGGCAATGTGCTGGGGGTGGCCATGGGCACAAGCGAGGCCGGCGGCTATGTGGACGCGGACATGCGCCTGATGGGCTGGCTGACGGAGCTGGCCTTTGTGCCGGTGGACGATTTTCCCGGATCCATGCGGGACGAATGGAGCGGTGATTACGGCTGCGGCGTCAAGTATTTCAGTCAGGACGCGGTCATCAAGCTGGCCCCCGCCGCAGGGATCCCCCTGGACGAAAGCCTGTCGCCGGCCGAAAAGCTGAAAGTGGTCCAGGCCGAAATGGCCGCGGGCTCTCCCGGCGCAAGGAAGATCTATGAGACCATCGGCGTCTATTTCGGCTACGCCATCGCCTGGTACGCCCGGTTCTACAGGATCCGCCACGTGCTGATCATGGGCCGGGTCACATCCGGCGAGGGCGGAGGGATATTGCTGGAGAAGGCGAAGCAGGTCCTGCGGGAGGAATTCCCGGAGCTTGATCAAAAGATAGTCCTTCACATCCCCGACGAAAAGAGCCGCCGCGTGGGCCAGAGCGTGGCCGCGGCCAGCCTGCCGGAGGTATAATACTATTCTCAATTAAACATTTTAAATATCCAGTCCCTACAGGTAATGCTCAAGACGGTTTTCTTTGAAAGGTTGTTGATAGTCACACACAGACGATCAACAACCTTTTTCAATGTTGGAAATACTTCATTCTTGAAG
>JAFWWK010000011.1 GCA_017523615.1 Clostridia bacterium | reverse complement strand
TGCAGCTGCTGGTGGACCTGTGCAAGGAAGGCGTCCTGGAATACGATCCCGGCATCGTGGCAGGCGATGAGATCGCCCTGTTCTGCAACTCCACCCTGTCCATGGGCTTCTGCTGGAACGCTTCCGCGGCCGAGTCCAACCGGGCCGTCCTGGCGGAGGACGTGAAGGTGTTCCCGATGGCCTTCCCCTCTGACGACGGCATCCCCGAGCTGTGCGGCGGCATCTGGGGCTTCGGCATCTTCGACAACGGCGACGCCGCCAAGGCCGAGGCCGCCAAGACCTTCATCCGCTTCGTGTGCGACGACGCCGTCCAGGGCCCCGCTTCCGTGTACGCCAGCGGCTTCTTCCCGGTCCGCGCTTCCTTCGGCGACATCTACGCCGGCACCGAGAAGGCCGCCAACGCGGATTACGCCATCTTCATGCCCTACCTGGGCGACTACTACAACGTGATCTCCGGCTGGGCCACGCAGCGCACCGAGTGGTGGAACATGCTCCAGCGCATCTTCGCCGGCGGCGACGTGGCTGCCGAGGTGGGCGTGTATATCGACCACAGCAACGCGGCCATCGGCCAGTAAGGCCATTCCCCGGGCCCGGGCCATGAGATGGGCCGGAGGATAAAGACGGATAATCGGCGCACCCCCGATCCCCTTCGGGAAAGGGGGTGCGCTTGTATCAGGGAGGACTCGATATGATGAACGCTGCGGGCAAGGTCCGCGTCCAGAGCATGAGGGAGGCAAAGCTCAGGGAGAACGTCGCCGGATACCTGTTTATGGCGCCGGCCCTGGTGTTCTTCTTCGGCTTTGTCATCTTCCCGATGGGCATGTGCCTTTACACCAGCTTTTTCAATTACACGATGACGGATTTCTCCTTCATCGGGTTCGGCAACTACGCGGAGATGTTCGGCGACGCCGTCTTCATCAAGGCGCTGACGAACACCATCATCATCGTCCTGGTGTCGGTGCCCTTCACCTGCTTCTTTTCCCTCTGGGCGGCGACGCTGATCTACCGGATGAGCAACCGCTGGGCCGGGCTGTTCCGCTGCATCTTCTACCTTCCGGTGGTCACCGGCAGCGTGGCGGTCACGGTGGTCTGGAAATGGATCTTCAACAGGTACTACGGCATCCTGAATTACCTTCTTGTCAATATGGGCGTGATCGGCCGGAGCATCAACTGGCTTGGGGACGCCCAGTATGCCCTGGGCTGCATCATCACCATCCTGCTGACCACCTCCGTGGGCCAGCCGATCGTACTGTACGTGTCGGCGCTGTCCAACGTGGACCACAGCCTGGTGGAGGCGGCAGAGGTGGACGGCGCCTCCAACCTCCAGGTGTTCTGGAGGATCAAATGGCCCCAGATCATGCCCACCACGCTGTACATCCTTGTGATCACCACCATCAATTCCTTCCAGTGCTTCGCGCTGATCCAATTGCTCACCTCCGGCGGTCCCACCCATTCCACCGAGACCATCATGTATTATATTTACTACATGTCCATCAGCGGCAACCTGAACCGCTACGGTTACGGCAGCGCCATGGGCGTTATCCTGGCCCTGATCATCGCGGCTTTTTCCGCCGTGCAGTTCCGCCTGGCCAGGACGGACAACGGCTAAGGGAGGAGGATCGCTGTGGAAAATACCGCTTATCAAAAGGGAAAGGCCCCGGCCGGGAAACTCAGGGCCCAGAGGGGGCCGGAGCATGAGGTGGGCAGCACCACGCCCTACCGCATCGCCTGCATCGTCATCCTGATCATCATCGCCATCCTCTTCACCTTCCCCCTGTACTGGATCATCACCGGCTCCTTCAAGACCAACCAGGTGAACACCGCCCGGGTGCCCCAGTGGTTCCCGCTGGCGCCGACCGTCGAAAACTACCAGAACCTGTTCACCCGTCCGGCCATGAAATGGCTGGGGAACACGGTGATCATGTGCGTTTGTTCGATGGCGCTGACCTGCGTGGCCGGCTCCATGGCGGGTTATGCCCTGGCCAAGAAAAAATTCCACGGCCGCGCGCTGTTCTTTTCGCTGTTCGTGGGCGCCATGGCCCTGCCCAAGCAGGTCATCCTGATCCCGCTGCTCAAGGAAATGTCCTTCCTGGGCATCCACAACACCCTGTGGGCGGTGATCATGCCCACCGTGGGCTGGCCCTTCGGCGTGTTCCTGATGAAGCAGTTCAGCGAATCCATCCCCGACGCTTTGCTTGAAGCGGCCAAAATAGACGGCGCGGGGGAGACCCGCACCTTCGTGGAGATCGTCCTGCCCCTGATCTCGCCGGGCATCGGCGCCCTGGCCATCTTCACCTTCATCAGCTGCTGGAACGATTACTTCCTCCAGCTGATCATGCTCAACGAAACGGCCAAGCTGTCCATCTCCCTGGGCATCGCCAAGATGCAGGGCCAGTTCTCCAACGATTTCGGCCTCATCATGGCCGGCGCGGCGCTGAGCAGCGTTCCCATCATCATCGTGTTCATCATGTTCCAGCGCTTCTTTACCAGCGGCATCACCATGGGGGCCGTGAAGGGGTAAGAGCGGAGAGTTGAGAGTTGAGAGTTGAGAGTTGAGAGTGAAGAGTGAAGTTTTGGAAGGGTTTGAGAGGAACTTTGGAGCGGTCCGATTCGGAGACGGGACCGGGAAGGAGAGATTATTATGAGCCTGGAAAAATACTGCGGGGTGATCCCCGCCTTCTATGCCTGCTATGAGGACGATGGAAAGGTATCCGTTCCGCGCACCAAGGCGCTGGCCCGGCACCTTGTGGGCAAGGGCGTGAAAGGGCTGTATGTGTGCGGTTCCTCCGGCGAATGCATCTACCTGGAAAAAGAGGAGCGCATGGCCATCCTGGAGGCGGTCATGGAGACGGTGGGCGGCATGTGCACCGTCATCGCCCATGTGGCCTGCAACAACACCGAGGAGTCCCGCCAGCTGGCGGCCCACGCCGAGTCCCTGGGGGTGGACGCCATCGCCTCCATCCCGCCCATCTATTTCCGCCTGCCGGAATACGCCATCGCCAAATACTGGAACGATATCTCCGCCGCCGCGCCCAATACGGATTTCGTCATCTACAACATCCCGCAGTTGGCCGGCGTCGCCCTGACGCCCTCCCTGTTTAAGGAAATGCGCAAAAACCCGCGGGTCGTCGGCGTCAAGAATTCCTCGATGCCAACCCAGGACATCCAGACCTTCGTCCGCCTGGGCGGGGAAAACTGCGTGGTGTTCAACGGGCCCGATGAGCAGTTCATATCCGGCCGGGCCATCGGCGCGTCCGGCGGCATCGGCGGCACCTACGGCGTCATGCCGGAATTGTTCCTGAAGATGGACGAACTGTTCCGGGCGGGAAAGGTCGCCCAGGCCCAGCCCATCCAGCATGAGGTCAACGACATCATCGGTGAAATGTGCGCCTGCAGGGGCAACATGTACGCCGTGATCAAAAAGATCCTGGAGATCAACGAAGGGCTGAAGCTGGGAAGCGTGCGCGCCCCCCTGTATCCCCTCCAGGAGGAGGACCTGCTGAAGGTCGAAAAGACGGCCGAAAGGATCCGCGCGGCGGTGAAGAGGTTCTGCTGACACAAAGGAACGGAAATGAAAACAGATTGACAACCGGCAAAGGATAACCGATAATTGACAATGGTCCTCGGATCATTGTCAATTATCGCTTTGCGGGCATAAATAACTGCCGGGACATTCCCGGCCGGAAGGAGCGCATATGAAGCTTGAAGGCGCAGTCGTCCATTTCCTCGGGGATTCCATCACCGAGGGCTGCGGCGCGTCCTGCACGGAAAAAGGGTTCGTCGCCGTGCTGGAAAAAATGTTCGGGCTGAAAAAAGCCAACAATTATGGGATCGGCGGCAGCCGCATCGCCCGGCAGATCGTCATAACGGAGAACATCTGGGACCGGGATTTCTGTATGCGTTATACCGAGATGGACGAGGAGACCGACGCGGTGGTGGTCTTCGGCGGCACCAACGACTACGGCCACGGGGAGGCGCCCCTGGGCGCGCCTTCGGACCGGGAGCCGGACACCTTCTACGGGGCCTGCCATTACCTGATGCGGGGCCTTCTCGAGCGCTGGCCGGACAAGCCCATCTGCTTCCTGACGCCTCTGCACCGCCTGTGCGAGGACGACCCGAAGGGAGAGGGGGGCCTGAAGCGCTTCTCCGCCGCGCCGCTGTCCGTTTATCGGGACATCCTGATGGAATGCGCCGCCTTTTACGGCCTGCCCGTATTGGACCTGTGGTCCGTCTCGGGCATGCAGCCGAAGGTGGAAGCCGTCCGGGAACGCCTGATGCCCGACGGGCTGCATCCTTCGGACGCGGGGCATGAGATCCTGTCGCGGAAGATAGGGCAGTTCCTCCTGACGCTGTGAACGCCCGGGGCTTTCCTTACGCCGGGTGAAAGGTGGCGTCCGGAGCTTCAAGGCGCCGAAAGAGAGGGTATATGGCCGGGATTTGGATCCGCCTTATGCGGAAGAACAGGATCTGGAAGGATATCATCGTTGACTGCGGCCGGGACGAGTGGGTCCTGGCCCTGCACCGGGGCGTGGAAAAGCTGGACACCGGCCGTCCGCTGCTGCTTGAAAAGCACGAAAGGGACTGGGCGGAATTCGGCCAGACCCGTTTCCTGAAGGAACATTTCATGGAGGACGTGGCCTTTGACCGGATGGAAGTGGAATGGATCGATCCGGAGGCCGGGAAAAAGACCAATGAAAAATATCTTTAAAATTTCCGCGGCCGTCCTTGCGGCGCTGGTCCTGATTTTTCCGGCGCCGCTTTCGCACGCTGAAGGCGCGGGGATCATCATTTCCGAGATCATGGCGGCCAACGACGTCTGGAAAAACGGACGCCACGACGACTGGGTGGAACTGCGCAACGTGTCCTCCGCCACGGTGGACCTGTCGGGCTGGCATTTGAGCGACAGTTCAAAAAAACCCGAAAAATTCACCTTTCCCCAGGGCACAAAGCTCAAAAAAGGGGAATGCCTGCTGGTGTACTGCACGGACCGGGACGAGGGTATCGGCTCGGGCAGCGTATTTTACGCGCCCTTCAAGCTGTCCCAGGAGGGCGAATCCGTGATCCTTACCGACAGGGACGGCGCGACGGTCGACAGGGTGGTCTTCGTCAGCCAGCGCGCCGGGGTCAGTTACGGCGTGGATCCGTCCGGGGCCATCGGCTACCTGGATACCTCCACCCCGGGCAAGCCCAATACCGGCACGGCCTACGCCCGGCGGACCGCGGACCCCGTCCTTGTGACGCCCGGCGGCTTCTTTTCCGGGCCCGTCACGGTGCGCGCCGAGGGCGCGGAGGGGGCGGTCCTGCGCTATACGGTGGACGGCGAGACCCCGACGGAAAGGTCCCCGGTGCTCGGAGCGGAGGGCCTGACGCTGAACGCCACCGCCGCCGTGAGGGTAAGGGCATTTTGCGGGGGCGAGCTTCCCTCCGGGACGGCCTGCGCCACCTATATCGTGAACGAGCCCTCCCCGCTGCCGGTGGTCTGCCTGACCTCCGACGATAAATACCTTTTCAACAGCAAAACAGGCGCCCTGGTCAAGGGGAGCGGTTCCACGCCGAATTACGAAAAGGAGCTGGAATACCCGGCCTATATCGAATATTACACCCCCGACGGGGAATGCCTCCTGAGCCAAATGGGCTCCTTCACCGCGGCGGGCCATTCGGCCAGGCAGAACTCCCAAAGGTCCATCGCGCTGTACGCCCGGGGCGTTTTCGGGCAGGATGAATTCGCCTTCAATCCTTTCCCGCACCGGGAGTACGCATCCTACCACAGCCTGCTCCTGCGCAACAATTCCGACGCCTTTTCCACCCGTCTCAGGGATCCGGTCATCTCCTCCCTGGCCGAGGGCCAGGACATCCTCTACCAGGACGCCCTGGCGGTCCAGGTCTATATCAACGGCCGCTATTGGGGACATTACAACCTGCGGGAGAAGATCAACAAGTATTTCATCGCCCAGTGGGAGGGCGTGACCGACGAGGACGACATCGACGCCATCGATATCCTGGCCCGCACAGGATCGGACAGCTTTGTCCAGAACGGCTCCAACGCCGACTGGCTGGAGCTGTGCGAATTCTGCAGAACCAGGGACCTGAAGGATCCGGACAGCCTGCAGTACGTCCTGGACCGCCTGGACGTGGACAGCCTGTTCACCCACGCCGCCTTTGAGATGATCATCGGCAACAACGACATCACCAACGTGCGGGTCTACCGGGTGCCGGGCGGCAAATGGCGCTACCTGCTCTTTGACGTGGAGGCCGGCTTCCTCAGCCTCAAGGAGGGGCCCATCAGCAACTACATAAAGCCCGTGAAGTCAAAGATCCAGGCCTTCCGGCACGAGCCTCTCAACGCCCTTTTGAACGTTCCGGAGTACCGGGACCGCTTCCTCCGCCGCTTTGCTTCCCTGCTGGAGGAATGCTTCCAGTGGCCCTATGTGGAGGCGCATTTCGCCCCCTGGGAGGAAGCGGTGCTTTCGGTGTTCGACAGGCAGTATGCCCGGTGGCCCTACCTGACACTTTCCGACTGGAAGCAGAACGTCAGCGCCGTGAAGTATTACGCCCGCATCCGCCCCAAGAAGATCGTCGGCCTGCTGGCCGCGAGGATGAAGCTGACGGACCGGGAGACGGAAGAATATTTCGGGGCCGTCCTGCGCCTGCTGGAGGAGACCAACACCCTGGAATGACAGGGCGTTCCCTGCCCTGTTTTCTGCCCGCGCACATATGGAGCCGCATTTGACAAACCTTGTCCTCACGATAAGGGAAACCGCTTGCCAAATGCGGCTTTTATGATAGAATATTATCGGATGTCTGTGCACGGAAGGCATCCGGCGGAAAAATCACGCGTGAGAAGAGGAAGTATGAAGGTCGGCCTTGTAAGCCTGGGATGCGCCAAAAACCAGGTGGACAGCGAACATATGCTGTATATGCTCCGCGAGGCGGGGCACACGATCGTAAACGATGAAAAGGAAGCCGAGGTGCTGATCGTCAACACCTGCGGATTTATCGACAGCGCCAAGGAGGAGTCCATCGACGCCATCCTCCGGGCCGCATCCATGAAGACCGAGGGCCGCTGCGTGAAGGTCCTTGTCACCGGCTGCCTGGCCCAGCGCTACGGCAGGGAGCTGATGGAGGAGATGCCGGAGATCGACGGCCTGCTCGGCGTGGAAAAATACGCCGGGTTCCTCCGCTTTTTTGAGGAATCGCTTGAAGGGAAACGCCCGATGGATACCGGCCGCACCGGGGAGATCTTTGAGTGCGGACGGATCCTGACCACCCAAAGCACCACGGCGTACGTGCGCATCGGGGAAGGGTGCGACAATCACTGCGCCTTCTGCGCCATCCCGCTCATCCGCGGACGCTGCCGCTCAAGGGACAGGGAGGCGATCCTTGACGAAATGCGCCGCCTGGCTTCCGAAGGGGTGAGCGAGCAGATCCTCATCGCCCAGGACACCTCCTGCTACGGCAGGGACAGGGGCGAAAAGGACGGGCTGATCTCCCTCCTGCGGGAGGCGGACGAGATCCCCGGCATCCGGTGGCTGCGTGTCATGTACCTGTACGCCGCCGATGTGGACCGGGCCATGATCGACGCCATGGCCGGCATCCGGCACCTTTGCCGCTATATCGATATCCCGCTGCAGCACGCCTCCCGGCGCGTTTTGAAAAGCATGCGCCGCAGGGGCGACATCGGCAAGATCGAGGACACCCTCATGTACGCCCGGGAGAAGGGCTTCTGCCTGCGCACCACTTTCATCGTGGGTTTTCCCGGGGAGACGGAGGAGGATTTTGAGGAACTGATGTCCTTCGCAGGCCGCGTCCGGTTCGACCGCATGGGCGCTTTTGTCTATTCCCCCGAGGAGGATACCCCCGCCGCGGCCTTTGAAGGGGCCGTGGACGAAGACACCGCCCGGGAACGGCTGGACCGGCTGATGAGACTGCAGCAGCAGATCTCCCTGGAGCGCGGAGGGACGCGCGTCGGCGAAACGGCTGAGGCGCTGGTCTCAGAAAAGTCCGGCGGCATCCTCAGGTGCCGCAGTGCCTGGGAAGCGCCCGACGCCGACGGCTGGATCCTGGTCCCGGGGGACGTCCCGGCCGGGGAATGGATCTCTGTCCGGATCACCGGGGCCGATATTTATGACCTTCGGGGGGAAATCGTATGAATCTTCCGAACAGGCTGACGCTTTTCAGGATCTGCCTGATCCCGGTCTGCGTTTTTCTCCAGTCGGTGGATCTTTATCCCTGGGCGCTGGGCGTTTTCTGCCTGGCGTGCCTGACGGACTTCCTGGACGGGTACCTGGCCAGGAAAAACGATCAGGTGACGGTGTTCGGGAAGTTCGCGGACCCGGTGGCGGACAAGCTGCTGGTCCTGTGCGCGATGATCGTCCTTGCGTCCCAGGGCTGCCTGGCCGCCTGGTGCGTGTGCGTCGTGGCCGCCAGGGAACTGGCGGTGGACGGCCTGAGGCTGGTGGCCGCCGGGAAAAACATGGTGGTGGCCGCGCGCATGGCGGGGAAGATCAAGACCGCGCTGCAGATGCTTTGCGTCATATTGTGCATGCTGTCCGCCTTTGTCCCCGTGGATCCGATTTTCACCGCGGCCTCGTCCGTCCTGATGGCGGCGGCCACGGTGTACAGCGGTTTTCTGTATTTCCGCGACCTCAGGGGCGTTTTCGCACAGTAAAGATATATGGCGGCCCCGCCCGGCGCCTGGCCGCCGGTGAAACCGAAAAAAGATCATTCAAGCAAGCGGCCCCGCGCCGCGAAGGAGGAGCCAAATGGCCAAGAAAGCATCCAAACCCGAGATCGTGGCGGCGATCGACGAAAAGAGCGAACGCGCCAAGGCGCTGGAGGCGACCATCAGCGCGCTGGAAAAGGAATTCGGCAAGGGGACCGTCATGAAGCTGGGCGACAAGGCCGCCATGCAGGTGGACACCGTGTCCACCGGCTGCCTGGACCTGGATCTGGCCCTGGGCGTGGGCGGCATTCCCCGCGGCAGGATCATCGAGATCTACGGTCCGGAATCCTCCGGCAAGACCACCGTGGCCCTGCAGATCGTCGCCGAGGTGCAGAAAAAGGGCGGCCTGGCCGCGTTCATCGACGCGGAACATGCCCTGGATCCCAAATACGCCGAAGCGCTGAAGGTCAACGTGGACGAATTGTACGTATCCCAGCCCAATTCGGGCGAGGACGCGCTGGAGATCGCCGAATCCCTGGTGCGGTCCGGCGCGGTGGACATCGTGGTCATCGACTCGGTGGCCGCCCTGGTGCCGCGGGCCGAGATCGACGGCGAGATGGGCGACAGCTTTGTGGGCCTGCAGGCCAGGATGATGAGCCAGGCCATGCGCAAATTGACGGGCGTTGTGGCAAAGACCAATTCCATCGCCCTTTTCATCAACCAGATCCGTGAAAAGGTGGGCGTCGTCTACGGCAACCCCGAGACCACCACCGGCGGCCGGGCGCTGAAGTTCTACGCCTCGGTGCGCATGGAGATCCGCCGGGGCGAGCCCATCAAGAACGGCGCCAACATCGTCGGCAACCGCACCAAGATCAAGGTGGTCAAGAACAAGGTGGCCCCGCCCTTCCGTTCCTGCGAATGCGACCTGCTTTACGGCAAGGGCATCAGCCGCGAGGGCAGCCTCCTGGACCTGGCGGTGGAGAACGACATCATCAACAAGTCCGGCGCCTGGTTCAGCTACAACGACCAGCGCATCGGTCAGGGCCGGGACAACGCCCGCCTGTTCCTGGAGCAGAACCCGGAGGTCGCCGACGAGATCGAAACGCTGATCCGCGACAAACTGCTGAAGGACAAGGGCATCGACGGCGCGCCCGCCCCCGACGAGGACGTGGAGGAAATGCCCGAGGACGAGGGCGAGGGCGAGGACGACATCTGACGGATCGGAGGCCGGGGCATTGGCCACAAGGAAAGCAGCAATCGAACACAACCACGCGGACCCCGACTGCGGCCTGTGCCGGGTGGAGATGGAGCACCTGAGCGTCACGGCGGAGAACGAGACGATCCTGGAGGACGTCACGGCCCATATCCACTGCGGCGAGGTCACGGCCCTGATCGGCCCCAACGGGGCCGGCAAGACCACGCTCCTCAAGGCGCTCCTGGGCCAGATGAAGTACACCGGCCAGGTGTCCCATGTGGACAGCCAGGGCCGGGCCATCGGCGCCGTCCGGGTGGGCTATGTGCCCCAGCACCTGGAATTCGACCGCCAGATGCCCTGCAGCGTCTGCGACCTGATGGCCGCCTCCCTGACGCGCTTTCCGGTGTGGCTGGGGATCGGGAAAAAGACCCGCGAAAGGGTGCTTTCCGCCCTCAAGACGGTACACGCCGGGCAGCTGATCGACAAGCGCCTGGGGACGCTGTCCGGCGGCGAGATGCAAAGGGTCCTCCTGGCCATGGCGCTGACGCCGATCCCCCAATTGCTGATATTGGACGAGCCGGTCTCGGGCGTGGACCAGAACGGCCTGCAGACCTTCCTGGACACCGTGTCCTCGGTCAAGACCCGTTACCATATGGCGGTGCTGCTGGTCAGTCACGACTGGGACATGGTCCGCCGGTTCGCGGACCGGGTGATCCTGCTGGACCGGACGGTGCTGGAAGCGGGCCGCCCGGAGGAAGTGTTCGCGTCCCGGGCCTTTGACGAGGCGTTCCCCCTCAGGCGCTGAAGGCGCTTTTCCCCACAGAGGTTTTTTATGTTTCAGTTTGCATTCATGCGCAGGGCCCTGATCGCCATCGTGCTTTTGACGCCGCTCCTGTCCCTTTTGGGGACCATGGCTGTGAACCGCAAAATGGCGTTCTTTTCGGATGCCCTGGGGCACAGCGCCCTGGCCGGGGTCGGCATCGGCGTGCTGCTGGGCGTCAGCGACGTGACGGTGAGCATGCTGGTCTTCGGTGTGTTCTGGGCGCTGATGATCAGCCGCATCAACCAGTCCGGCCGCACCGGCGCCGACACCATCATTTCGGTCTTTTCCTCCACGGGCATCGCCCTGGGCCTTTTGATCCTCAGCCGCAGCGGGAATTTCGCCCGCTACAACAGCCTGCTGGTGGGGGATATCCTGCATATCGCCCCCCAGGACCTGTACCTGATGGCGGCGGCCCTGATCGTTGGCGCCGCAGTGTGGGGGATCGCCTACAACAGGCTGCTGCTCACCGCCGTGTCCGTGCCCCTGGCAAGGTCCCGCGGGGTGAACGCCGCGCTGAGCGAATACCTTTTTGTGTGCATGGTGGCCGTGGCGGTGATGCTGTCCATCCGCTGGGTGGGCGTGCTTTTGATCAACGCGCTCCTGATCGTGCCGGCCGCCGCCGGCAGGAACCTGAGCCGCACGGCGCGCCAGCATGCCCTGTGGTCCGCGGGCATCGCCCTTTTCAGCGGCGTCGGCGGGCTTTGCCTTTCCTACCTCTGGGACACCGGGGTGGGCGCCGCGGTGGTATTGTGCGCTGCCGCGTGCTATTTCCTCAGCCTGATCCCGTCCCTTGTGGAACGCCTGCGGGCGTAACGCGGGAGCGTTGCCATCAGATCCCTGGCCCCGTTTTTCCGGAGGGCGTTTGATCCCCCCGCCGGGGCGGACATCACGGGAGGCGGTCTTTATGCGGACCTGTCCCTCCGGGATAAGGAGCATTATGAGACATATCACCCTTGTGGCGGACTGGATGGACCCGGACCTGAAGGACAAGATCGACCAAAAAGCGGGGGAACTGGGCTTTGAGACCGCATGGTTTTCCTCCGACGCCGAAGCCGTCCGGGACGCGGGGAGGGCGGAGATCCTCTTCGGCATGGCCCCGGAGGCCCTGAAGGCCGGCGGGGGGATCCGCTGGCTCTGCCTGCCCTTCGCGGGCATCGACCGCTTTACCGCCCCCGGCGTCGTGCCGGAGGGGGTCGCCGTCACCAATTCCGCCGGGGCCTACGGGACGGCCATTTCGGAGCACGTGATCATGGTGATCCTGATGCTCCTCAGGCGCGAGCACCTGACCTTCGGCAAAATGGCGGCGGGCGAATGGCACCGGGAGGAAAAGCTGGAAAGCCTGTGGGGAAAGCGTGTGTGCGTCTGCGGGACCGGTGACCTTGGCAGGAACTGCGCCGTCCGCATCCGTGCGTTTTCGCCCGCGTCGCTGGTGGGCGTGTCCCGCTCCGGGCGTCCGCTGCCCGGCTTCTTCGACGCCGTTTTTCCGTCATCGCAGGCGGATCGGGCCCTGAGGGACGCGGACGTCGTGATCCTGGCCCTTCCGGGCACCGATGATACCGAGGATTTCCTCAGCCGCGAAAGGATGGCCCTTCTGCCCGGCGGCGCGTATATCGTCAACGTGGGCAGGGGACGCTGCCTTGACGAAGAGGCCCTGATCGAAGGGCTGCGCTCGGGGCGCGTCGCTGGCGCGGCCCTGGACGTCATGCGGCATGAGCCCCCGGCCGCGGACGACCCCCTCTGGCATGCCCCCAACCTGATCCTGACCCCGCACTGCGCGGGCAATATGACGGTGCGGGCGACGAGGGAAAACTGCGCGGCCATGTTCCTTGAGGACCTGGAAAATTACGTTTCGGGCAGGGAACTGAAGCACCGGGTGTCCCTGAGGGACGGATACTAAAGCGTAAACGCTCAAACAGATCTGATTTTGCTGAATTGGAGGAGCCTGTTCTTTTATGGAGGATGGAGGAGGCCGAAGACTGGGCCTTTGCATGTTTTGCCTGATCCCGGCGCTGTTTATCCGCGGCGCCGCCGCGGAGGGGACGGTCCCCGCCGCGGCCGGGGGAGGGAGCACCGCTTTTTTGTGGACGCTGGCGGCGTTCCTGGTGCTGTTCGCCAATTTTATCGCCGTTGCTGAAACGGCCCTGGCTTCCGCGTCCAAGGTAAAATTGAAGGTGCTGGAGGAAAAGGGGGACCGCAGGGCTGCCCTGGTGCTTCGTCTGCTCGAAGGATTTGACCGCACCATATCCGCCATACTGATCCTGACCAACATATCGCATATTGCCGCGGCTTCCCTGGTGACCGTGGCCGTCAACCGCCTGTGGGGCCTGAACGCCGTTTCCGTCGGTGCCCTGGCGACCACCCTGGTCCTGTTTTTCTTTGCCGAAATGCTTCCTAAATCCTTTGCCAAGAAGTATGCCGACCGGCTTTGCCTTTACACGGCGGGCCCGCTGGACCTGATGTGCCGCCTGCTCAGGCCGCTGACGGCGGTGCTGTCGGCCATCGGGAGCGCGGCGGCCGGGCGCGGCGGGGCGGAGGAGCCGGTGTCGGTCACCGAGGAGGAGATCCACGACATCATCGACGGCATGACCGAGGAGGGCAGCCTGGACGAGGAGCAGGGGGACCTGATCTCCAGCGCCCTGGAGTTCAACGAATTAACGGTGGAAAGCATCCTGACGCCCCGGGTGGACCTGAAGGCGGTGGACATCGACGACGATCCCGAGGAGATCCTCGCCTTTATCCGCAGCCAAAACCATTCCCGGCTGCCGGTGTACGAGGGGACCATCGACAACATCATCGGTATCCTGTCCATCCGCAGGTACCTGCGCGCCTACCTGCAGGCGACGGGCGCCTGGGAGGAGGGCTGCGTTCCCGACCCGGAAAAGCTTCGCAGCCTCAACCTGCGCAAGCTCCTGGACGAGGCGATGTACGTGACCGAAAACAGCAAAGTGAACGAGCTTCTGCCCAGGATGAGCCGGGAAAGGCAGTCCATCGCCATCGTGACCGATCATTACGGCGGCACGGTGGGCATCGTGACGGTGGAGGATATCCTGGAAAGCCTGGTGGGCGAGATCTGGGACGAGGAGGACGTGGTGGAGGAGCCGGTCATCGACCTGAAGAACGGTTCCTTCCTGGTGGATGCCGGAGAAACGGTGTCCGACGCCTTCTGGGAGATCGGCTTCGAGGATCCCGAGGACGACGAGGCGCTGATGAACAAGCGCGTGGGCGAATGGGTGTTTGAACATTTCAACGCCGTCCCCCGGGTCCGGGACCATTTTGAATACGGCGGGCTGAAGGTGTACGTGGCCCGGATGGAGCACAACCGCATCCGCAAGGTCATGATGAAGCTGCCCGGCGACGCGAAAGCCCCGGTGTCCGACGCCCCCGCCGCGAAAGCGGCCGCTGAAGGGGGTGAAGGCAAATGACGCTTGCGCTGATGCTCCTGGGCATCCTTGTATGCGTATTCCTTTCCGGCTTTTTTTCCGGGTCGGAGATGGCCTTTTCCTCCTGCAACCGGCTGCGTCTTGAAAACGACGCTGAGGACGGCAATAAAAAAGCCTCCCTGGCCCTGTACATCACATCGCATTTCGACGATGCCCTGTCCGCCATCCTGATCGGCAACAACCTGGTCAACGTGGCTTCGTCCACCCTGGCCACCTCCCTGATCATCCTCTTCGGCCTGGACGATTACACCTGGGCCGCCACCCTGGCCGTGACCCTGGCCGTGATCGTGTTCGGCGAGACCATTCCCAAGATCCGCTCCAAGAAGAACCCCAATACCTACGCCCTGCGCTACGCGCGCCCGGTGCGGGTGCTGACGGTCCTCCTGTTCCCGGCGGTCCGGCTGGTGGTGGGCCTGGTCAATCTGATCCTTTCCCCCATGAAGGGCGAGAGCACGGAGGGGGACAGCGAGGAAAAGGTGGAGGAGCTGCAGACCATCGTGGAGACCGCCGAGGACGAGGACGTCATTGACGAGGAGGAAAGCGAGCTGGTCCAGGCCGCCATCGATTTTTCGGATATCTCCGCATCCGAGGCCATGACGGCCCGGGTGGACGTCCTGGCCATCGATATCGAGGACAGCCGGGAGGAGATCGTCGAGGTCATCTCCAAATCCCATTTCACCCGGATCCCGGTGTACGAGGGGTCCATCGACCATGTCATCGGCGTCCTGCACCTCAACCGCTTCCTTAAGGCCATGACGGCCGGCGAAAAGGTGGACCTGAGGAAATGGCTGATGGAGCCCTGCTATGTGTACAAGACCATGAAGCTCCCGGAGGTGATGGCGGCCTTCCGCAAGGCCAAGCAGCACCTGGCGGTGGTGGTGGACGAATACGGCGGCACGCTGGGGATCATCTCCATGGAGGACGTCCTTGAAAAGGTGGTCGGCGACATCTGGGACGAGACCGACACCGTGGAGGACGAGGTCCTGGAGCGCAGCCAGGGGGAATACGAGATCGACGGGGACATGCCCATCGGCGAATTCCTGGACCTGATGCGCCTCCGGGAGGAGGATTTTCCCTTTGAAAGCGAGACCGTCGGCGGCTGGACCATCGAATATTTCGGTTCCTTCCCGGAGGTGGGGGACCACTTCCTTTACCGGGACATCTCGGTGACGGTCCTGGCCATGGACGACCGCAGGGTGGAAAGGGTCCTGGTCCGCAGGGAAAAGGCAAATTAAAATATGTAAATTCTGAATCATGACATCCTTACAGGTATTTCTTATTTATGTTACAAATGTTTAACATAATAGAAATGGATTTTTAGCACAATTTTAAATGAGAATGATATAATGAATATGAATATCAAGTGTTCTATATTTTTATGGGGCACTGGGGAGGTTAATGATTATGAAGAAGAACCGCTTGACAGCACTGTTGCTGGCGCTCGTGCTGATGGCCAGCATTCTTCCCGCGACGGCGCTGGCCGCGTCGTTCAAGGTGGGAGATCACGTGGTCGTATCGGTAGACACACTGCTCCGCTACCGTTCCGGCCCCGGCGTCGATCATCCCGTGCTCAATAAGTACCGCAACGGCACCAAGGCCACGGTGGTTGAAGTGAGCCCGAAGGGCCTGTGGTTCCGCTGCCAGGTCGGCGCAAGGAGCGACGGCTGGTTCTGGGGCGGCTACCTGAAGAAGGATGCTGCCAGCTCTACCACTCCCAGCGTTGCCGGCAACTATGTTGTCAGCAACAAGGGGATGTTCGTCTACCTGCGTGCTTCCGCGGGCGGCGCCATCATCACCAAGGTTCCGGACGGGTCTTCCGTGAAGGTCATCAGTGCTGCAAACGGCTGGAGCTATGTTCAGTTCGGTTCCAACTACGGCTACATGATGAGCCACTTCCTGGTTAAAAAGTAAATCCCCTGCTTCACCCGGCTTACCTGGCATAGAGCAAATAAAAAAACTGTCCGCCGCGTCCTTACGGGCCCGGCGGACAGTTTTTTGCTGCTTTATGCGACAGATGATCCCATACCGGTATGGCGGGAGGATATATGGCGGGCGCCGTTATTTATCACATGTGGTCCAGTTTTCTGCCCAGGTTGATGATATTCCCGTTCAGCGCCAGCAGCTTCTTGTTAAAGGCGCTGTAGAGCAAAGCCCCTGCCAGCGTCAGGATCAGCCCTAAAACAGTGAACGCGGTAAAGAGCGATCTGCGTTCCTTTCCGCCTTCGATCGTCACATCGACGATCGTGCTTGTGACGGAGGTATCCAGGAAAGGGATATCCTTGATCTCATTGTACTTTTTCATTGATGAGGAGTCAAAACCCGTGGTACTGATGACGGATGAGACTTCTACAAGCCTGCCTGCCAATTCAAACGGATCACTGACCATGGGGATATTGAACTCGTCAAACTCCAGGAGAGTGATATTGTCGTATTTGTTCGCCAGCACAGTCAGTACCGCGTCACCGTTCGGAATGTAGTAATAAATATATATCGTCCGTCCGTCATCCGCCTTCAGGCCCGCAAAGCCTTTGTAAGACGTAGTCGGACTGGAATAGCTGTAAGTAGTGGTCGTGGACACGGTAAACCAGTCGGTGACATCAGTCGCGGTGAAACGGACTACATCGCCCATCTTACTTTCTGCCGTCCATTCCGGCAGAGTGTTTCCGGAAAGGGTCACTTTTCTGGAAGTACGGCTGAACATTGCCAGGCCGAGCACGCCGACGATCAGGATGATGACGGCCGTGGTCAGCGCCGTTTTTAGAAATTTGATCCTTTTCAACAGGCCGGTCCGCTCATTTTCCTGGGTGGAGATCTGAAAACGGACGGCTGCCTTTTTCTGTTCCGCTTCAGCTGCCATCTTCGCTTTCCACCGTTCGGACTCTGCGGTGCGGGCGGCCTCCTCCGCCGCTCCCTGTTCCCTGCGGCGGCGGTATTCGGCGATGTCCTCCGGCCTTGCGTTAAAAGGATCCTGAAGGCCGCAGACGGTGCAGGTCCTGTCGTCCGCGCCCAAGGGGCCGCCGCAGGCCGGGCAGGAACGGATGGTCGGCTGATACGTCTGACGGGCGGCGGGCGGTTTACCCACATTTGACCTGCTGTCCGCCGCGGGAGGTTTTCCGATCGCCTCCGGGGCCTTTCCTTCCGCCTCCGGGGGCCTTCTGATCGTTTCGGGGGCTTTCTTTTCAGCCGCAGGCGGTTCCTGGGCCTGGTCCCATCCGCACACCGGGCAGATGGTCTCGCCGTCCGGGACAGGACCCCTGCATTTTTTACATGGATACATGCGGTTTTCCTCCTGATCATGCTTTTTGTAATTATAATCCTGCGGATGACACGATGCAAGGACTGCTTCTTGTGACAGCGCAGAAAAAATGTTATACTTTGCCGGAACCGTTTGGCGATGCCTGCGGATCGCCGTTTTTTAAAAGTTGCGGAGGAAAACGATATGACGAAGCAGGAAACATACGATTATCTCAAGGGGCGCGGCGTCGAATATGAAGTGACCGAGCATGCCGCCGTGTATAACATGGAGGAGCTGGACGCGGTCCAGCTGCCTTACCCCGACAGGGACGCGAAAAACCTGTTCGTCAGGGACGATAAAAAGCGCAATTACTGTCTGATCACCGTCAAAGGGGATAAAAGGGTGGATCTGAAGGCCTTCCAGCAGGCTTTCGGCACGCGGAAGCTGTCCTTTGCGTCGTCGGAAGACCTGATGGCGATCATGGGGCTGATCCCCGGCGCGGTGACGCCCCTCGGGCTGCTGAACGACGGGGAAAGGAAGGTCACGCTGTACCTGGACGAAGCCTTCCTGGGCGGCCTTATCGGGATCTATCCGAATGATAACACGGCGACGGTATGGATGAAGGCGGAAGACCTGGTAAAGCTGATCCGGGAGCACGGCAATACGGTAAACACCTTTAATCTCTGATATTTATTCCCTGCCGCGGGGAAAATCAGGAGGCATCCCCGGGCTTGAAGGGACCCGCGGGATAACATGTCAAATAAAAAACGCCCTGTCGGCGGATCAAGGAGGAAAACATGGCGTTTTATTTCATCAGGCACGGCGAAACGGACTGGAACCTGGCCCGCCGCCTCCAGGGGCTTACGGACGTCCCCCTGAACGAAAAAGGCCGCCTCCAGGCGAAGGGCTGCGGCGAAAGACTGCGGGGCGAGGGCGTGACCTTCGACCGGGTGTATGTCAGCCCCCTTATCCGCGCCAGGGAGACCGCCGCGCTGGTCACGGGTTTTGACGGGGAGAAGATGACGGTGGTGCCGGAAATGCACGAAATGGCTTTCGGATCCCTGGAAGGCGCGGTCTACCGCGTCGACGATCCGGCGGCCGCTGCCCGGATGGACGAAAACATCCGCAATTTCAAGGCCCGCCCCTCCCTTTTTGTGCCCGGGGAAGGGGGCGAAGGCTTCACCGACTTGGCCGACCGGGCTGAAAAATGCCTCCGGAGGCTGCGGGATATGGAAGCGGGCCTGACCGGCAATGCCCTGGCGGTCAGCCACGGTTCCTTCCTGCACGCGGTCCTGTATGTGCTTTCAGGCAGGGCGGACCTGGACCGTTTCTGGGATACTGAGATCCCCAACTGCACCGTCATCCGGACGGATCCGGAAACATGGACCGTGTTAGGGTGACATAAATCATTTTGTCCGGTTGCTCTTTTCTAACTGTGTCGAGTCGGCTATAATGAACACAGAAAGCCGGATGGCTTGCAGCACTGATACCAAAGAGGATCCCGCCCGAGGGCGGGGAAAAACAGGAGGATAACATCATGACGAAATGGGTATGCCAAGTTTGCGGTTACGTGTTTGAAGGCGAGCAGCCCCCGGAGAGGTGCCCCCAGTGCAAGGCTCCCGCGTCCAAGTTCAACAAGCAGGAAGGCGAAAAGGTCTGGGCCGCCGAGCACGTGGTGGGCGTAGCCAGCGACGCGCCGGAAGACATCAAGGCCGGCCTTCGCGACATGTTCAACGGCGAATGCAGCGAAGTGGGCATGTACCTGGCCATGAGCCGCGTCGCCATCCGGGAAGGCTATCCCGAGGTAGGCGCGTTCTTTGAGAAGGCCGCCATGGAAGAAGCCTGGCACGCCGCCCATTTCGCGGAGCTGCTGGGCGAAGTGGTGACCGACTCCACCAGGAAGAACCTGGAACTGCGCGCGGACGCCGAATACGGCGCCACCCAGGGCAGAGCCGACCTGGCCAAGAAGGCCAAGGCGCTGAACCTCGATGCCATCCATGACATCGTACACGAAATCGGGCGCGACGAGGCCAGGCACGGGAAGGCCTTTGCGGGGCTGCTGAAAAGGTATTTCGGGAAGTGATTTAGTCAAAAACGGTTAATTGTCAGGGGTGTTTCCGAAGAGGAGACACCTCTTTTTTTGTCATCGTATGACAGAATGTATGACAGTCAGCCATTTCTGCCCTGTTTCGTCACCATGGGATGTGACGCCGGGGACGGTTCTGTTTGACAAGCGCTATCCAATAAGTTATGCTTTCTGCAACGAAAAGCGGGATCGACTATTCGGCAGATCGAACGGCTGGCAGGGATCAACCGCGGGATCGTTCAAAAGGTATAAACGGGTGTCAGGAAGAACCGTCCCCAACGTCACCAGCTTCCCAATCATGTAGTATTTATCATCTGTATATACTGTTACCCAGGGGCTAATTGTGGGAGGCGTTTTGTCATACTGTTTTCTTTGACGTGTATTGATACGGAAATACTGAAAGCTGATTTTTTTTCTTATCTATGGCTTCCGATATGGACATCCATCCCGACGTAGAGTATACTTGCCATGTAGTGCTCCTCCTTTGCATGCGGTAATCCCTGCAGCTTTCTTTACAATCTAAGCTTACAGGTAAATCCACGTTCTTGCAATCGTGGGGCACTATCCCCGATGTCACCGGCATCATGCATCAACGATATGAGGAGTAGAACATCATGGAAAAGAGAACGGAAAAAACCGCAGAAGAGAAACAAAAAAAGCAGGAACTGAAAGCCGGAGAGGCGGATCTGGTTGCGGGAGGCGCTGGTTTTGCCAAGGTGCGCTGTCCCGGGTGCGGATCACATTTTTTTACGATAAAAGATGGACGCAAAGTATGCAGCGACTGTGGCCGCGGATACTGACAGGCATTAGCGCAGCACAGCAAGGCTTTCAAGGGTCTGCCGGAGAGGTATTTCGGAAAATAATACGGCCTGACGGCGGGACCTGTTCCCACTGTTTTTGCCTTCTGGAAAGGAAATGGCTTTGAACCAAGAAAAATCCTGTGGCGCGGTGGTATTCACCAGGCGTAACGGAGAGATCCTGTTTGTCATCGTGCAGGAAGCTTCCGGGGCCTACAGCTTCCCCAAGGGCCACGTGGAAAGCAGCGAAACGGAAATGCAGACCGCGGCCCGGGAAATCCGGGAAGAAACCGGCCTGCTCCCCGTATTTGTGCCCGGATTCCGGGAAACGGATGAATACGATCTTTCCGAAAAGCCCGGTACGCATAAGCAAGTGGTGTACTTCCTGTCTGAATACGACGGCGAGCCGTTTGTTCCCCGGCGGGGAGAGATCAGGAAGATCCTTTTGCTGCCCTATGCGGAAGCCATGCGGCTATTTCAACACGAAGGCACCAGGCGGGTCCTTTCCGCTGCCCAGGTGTTTTTATCCGGACGATGACCGGATAGGCGCGACGAAGCCCGTCACGGCAAGGCCTTTGCGGGGCTGCCGGAGAGGTGCTTCGGGAAGTGATTCGAACATATAATACAGATTTAAGGGGTGTTTCCGTATCGGGGACGCCTCTTTTTTTATGCTCCGATGCAAGTTTGGCACCTTTGCAGGCATCACCTCCTCTGTTTTTTGTCTCCAGTGTCATGTACGGCGCCGATTTCATTGTACACAAAAAGCCGCTTCTTGTGACGGTGCGGGAATTGTGATATACTCGGTTGGAACCATTTTACATACAGAGCCCGCGGGGAAAACCCCCAGTCCCCGAAAAAACTCCCGGCCCCATAATCGGCCGGACAGGAGGAAGAACGTCATGCCTGACATAAAGAAGGAACAGGAACGGGAGGAGCTTCACCGCGCCATATGGGCCATCGCAGACGAACTGCGGGGCAGTGTGGACGGGTGGGACTTCAAAAACTATGTGCGACGTGACGCCGGGGACGGTTCTGCTTGACAAACGCTAATCAATAAGTTATGTTTTTTGCAACTAAAAGAGGGATCGATTATTCGGCAGACCGAATGGTTTGCAGGGATCAACTGCGGAATCGTTCAAAAGGTATAAATGGGTGTCAAAAAGAACCGTCCCCGATGTCACCCATTGTGACCGAGATCATTCAAGAGGGGTGAGACCACAACATGAACAGAAAACTGAATAGACTGCGAAGCTGGAAGCATGATGATTGCTTCCAGCTTTTTTTGTCGGCTGTAAACGTTGATTTTACTGCGTTCGGATTGAAAATAACGCTCTTTCATGTTATTATTAAAGTGGGTAGTTGGATGTTTGCGCTGGACTACTGAACTATGCTTGCACTTCAAAGAAAGTGCTTTACGAAGTAACGAACGGAGTTGGAAACATGTCTGAAATTGCTGAGGGCTACATTGTTGACTTCATAACTGGTACACCTGTCAGAGGAACACCAGAAGAAATTGAAGCAGTGCAGCCGTTTTCTCAAAAGCTGGTTGAAGATTATGGGTATCCAGTTCAAAACATAATGACACACCCGCAATACAGGGTATCGTTGCAAAAGTCAAAGAGGTATTTGATAAGAGAACGGAAGCTAAAAACCTGATGCGAAATGTTCTATTGAATGTCACTCCAATACATGATTATTCAGATGATAGTTCTTTTATGACACTCGTGTGAGTACCATCCTTTCAAGGGTTCCTTGGGGCTTACGCCCCAAGGATTAAGTCAACCGCTTTTTGTGCTTTGGAAGCTGCCGAGACTATCAGCCTCTTGTCATTTTTCAGGGCGGTCAGCCAGTTCGCTACATATGCAGCGCTGTTGTGGAAGCTGCTGGCGGTCTCCATGCCGCAGTGATTGACAAGGGCGGCGCTGCCAAGTTCAGCGACCAATTCTTCCTTTGAATAGCTTTCGCTGCCAAAGTTCGCGGTGGTGTCCAGCCGCGCCAGCCGCTTCATGTGTCCTGTGCTGTGGGTCAGTTCGTGGAAGCAAGTGCTGTAATACTCTGCGCTTTCGGTGAACTGTGCCATGGTGGGAACCACAATCCGATCTGTGGAAGGCTGATAAAATGCCCTGTCACCTTCTTCGTGTTCCAGTGTGACCCCTTCGCGCCGCACATACTAAAGTGCATCAAGCTCTAATCCTTTGATCCTATAAATGATGTAATTGATTTGTTTCAAGGTATAGAACCATAGATCTAATCGGTGACGCCGGGGCCGATTCTGTTTGACAAGCGCTATTCAATAAGTTATGTTTTCTGCAACGAAAAGAGGGATCGACTATTCGGCAGACCGAACGGCTGGCAGGGATCAACTGCGGGATCGTACAAAAGATATAGTCGGGTGTCAAGAAAAACGACACCAACGTCACTCCCGACGCCACTTCACGTGAACTAAAGGGAAGATGGGATCCGCTTCGGCCAGGCGTCGACTGATCAGATGAGATGGCGTGGAACGGGGATGACGGGGAACCTCATCCACCGCTAACGCGGTCCCCCTTCCCCAAACGGGGAAGGCTTACGAGGTCTTCCTTGCAGCGGGAATTGGAGAGGAAGGCTAACGGGGTCTACCTTGTGGCGTGGGGATGTGACGCCGGGGACGGTTCTGTTTGACAAGCGCTATTCAATAAATTATGCTTTCTGCAACGAAAAGCGGGAACGATTATTCGGCAGATCGAACGGCTGGCAGGGATCAACCGCGGGATCGTTCAAAAGGTATAAACGGGTGTCAAGAAATTTGTATCTCTAATGTAAGGGGTGGGGCCGCTATGTTTTGGGATCTTGTCATCTCTGCGGCCGAAACCCCGCAGCAACACCGCAAATGCCACTAAAAGTTTTGCGTACACTACACAACTTCCGCATAACATACAATAACTTTGAGTTTGTGATTAAACCTTAAGCGATCAGGAGGAGGAAAGAATATGGGTCTGGTTGTTGCTGTGTGCCCCAGATGTGGAGCCACCTTAAAGGTTGATCCGACAGAAGATGCATTGATTTGCGAATACTGCGGTGCACCGTTCATTGTGGAAAAAGCCATCCAGAAATATCAGCAAGGCTCTGCTGATTTTGAAATTCGTGCGGGTGAGCTCATTAGCTATCTCGGCTCAGCTACAGAAATCAAGCTTCCTGATGGCCTTCTTGGGATTGGCAAACGCGCTTTTGCGCACTGTAAGTATTTGAAATCTGTAACGATCAATGAAGGATTGAAGGATATTGAATGGGAAGCGTTCATCGGTTGCAGTTCCTTAACAGAGGTCTTCTTCCCCAAATCGATCCAGAAAATAGATTATTGGGCCTTTGACAGTTGTATATCTCTCAATCACTTACACTTCCAGGATGGCGGAACAGAGCCTTTAACTATCCAAAAAGGCGCATTTCGGTGCTGTCAATTGGAGGATGTGACGTTGCCTGCAAATGCAATCGCTATGCCTTGCGCATTTGCCAAGACAAAAATGAAACATGCCAATCTGAAGGGTGACAATTGCCATCCTTTAGCCTTTCCGCCCTATGCTTCTATTGATGCTTCAGAATCTTGGAAAAAACAGAATTGGTTCCTATTTGACACATTATCATCCTATGAAGCCCCTGTGACAACTCAAGCCGTTTCTCCAATCGTCAGGATGGCTGTATATGAGCCGCAAAAGTATTTTCAGTGTGAAAATGGGATTTACACATTATATACGCCAGGGCGGTTTTTTTCGGGTCATGGAAAAATCACAGAGCATCCTTTTAGCGGCTATAGAATCGCATGGCTTAAAACAGAAACGAATAGAAATCTGAATCTGACCCTCTCGACCTATGCTTATATTGATACACAAGGGCAGTTATTTCTCATGGCACAGGATTGGAAAAACCAACGTTACTCCTATTGCCGCGATACAATGACAAAAGAAGAATTGATTATGAAAGTCTCATCATTGCTTGTATCCAAAGCAAACAGAGAAAAGCAAGCATCAAGGCCAACAAGCACGATCGAAGAGCCCTGGGTCAGAGAAGAAGAATTCAGTAATGGCCGATATGGGTATTGGTTTAACAATGATCATACACTGAATCCATCGATTTTGCTGTTTTGGCGCACAATGATGAGTGGCGATCCAGCATCCTATATTTTGAACCATTCGGATAGACTGTCCTTACAAACTGTCTAAAAAAGACTCATCAGTAGACGTGACGCCGGGGACGGTTCTATTTGACAAGCACTATTCAAAAAGTAATGCTTTCTGCAACGAAAAGCGGGATCGACTGTTCGGCAGACCGGACGGCTGGCAGGGATCAACTGCGGGATCGTACAAAAGATATAGTCGGGTGTCAAGAAAAACGTCACCAACGTCACTCCCAACGCCACTCCACGTGAACGAAAGGGAAGATGGGATCCGCTTCGGCCGGGCGTTGACTGATCGGATGGGATGGCGTGGAACGGGGATGACGGGGAACCTCATCCACCGCTGACGCGGTCCCCCTTCCCCAAACGGGGAAGGCTTACGAGGTCTTCCTTGTGGCGGGAATTGGAGAGGAAGGCTAACGGAGTCTACCTTGTGGCGTGGGGGATGTGATGCCGGGGACGATTCTGATTGACAAGGGGACGTGACGCCGGGGACGGTTCTGTTTGACAAGCGCTATTCAATATGTTATTCTTTCTGCAACGAAAAGCGGGATCGACTGTTTGTCACATCGAAGGGCTGACGGGGATGGACCGCGGGACCGTTCAAAAGAGTTGACCGGGTGTCAAGAAAAAATGGCCCCAACGTCACCGGCAGCGATAAGGAGTAAAAAACGTGGAAATCAGAGAATACACAAAATATAACGAGGAAGAAATACTTCGGCTGTATACGGCGGTCGGCTGGACTGCTTACACAGAGAATATGCCTGTTTTGCTGGAAGGCTTCAAAAACTCAATGTTGGTATTGGCAGCATATGACGGAGAAGAACTTCTTGGCATTATAAGAACTGTTGGTGATGGGGCAACGATTGTTTTTGTTCAGGATATCCTTGTTTTTCCCGACAGACAAAGACAGGGGATCGGGACCGCTCTGCTTAAGGCAGTATTGGATCGTTACCCCAATGTGCGCCAGATAGAGTTGGCCACTGACAATACACCTAAAACCGTGGATTTCTACAGATCAATGGGCTTTTCGGAAATGTCAGAAATAGGCTGCTGCGGATTTATGAAATGTCAATAGTACAGCACCGAGCGCAACAGGTGAAGGCAATAATGATGAACAAGGATATTCCAGAGATCTGCCGCCATCGGTGCCGGTCCCGATGACGATCAAAAGAAAGAAGGATCAGGAGCCGTAGGTATAGTTGATCCCCTTTATCGTGCAGTATTCTTCCGCAAGACTTCCCGGCTGGACAATGGCAGTCAAATGATCACAGCCCCGGAAAGGCTGCACACAGCCAATGCTGGTCACACTGGACGGGATGGTGATGCTGGCCAGGCGGGTGCAGCCATAGAATATACCCAGGTCCAAACGGGTCATGCTGTTTGGGATGGTGATGCTGGTCAGGCCGGTGCAGCCATAGAAAGCATACATATCAATATGGGTCAAGCTGTCCGGGAGGGTGACACCGGTCATGCCGGCGCAGTTTTCGAAAGCCCACTGCTCAATGTTTGTTACGCCGTCCGGAATGATATAATGTCCTTTTACCGCATTTGGAGGACAGCAGATCAAAACGGTTTTATCTTTATTGAATAAAACGCCGCCTATACTGCAGTAGGCAGGATTCTTTTCCGCTGTAATGATCTCGGCCAGGCTTGCACAGTGATTAAAGGCTAAACTCCCAATGCTTGTTACGCCGGATGGGATAGCGACGCTTGTCAGGCCGGCGCAGCCATAGAAAGCATACATATCAATATGGGTCAGGCTGTCCGGGAGGGTGACGCTTCTCAGGCCGGTGCAGTCACGGAAAGCCTTGTTCCCGATATGGGTCACGCCGTCCGGGACCGTGACGCTTGTCAGGCCGGCGCAGCCGGCGAAAGTCTTTTCCCCAATACTTGTCACGCCGTCCGGGATGGTGACGCTTTTAAGGCCGGAGCAGTCACGGAAAGCCTCATTCCCGATTTGGGTCAAGCTGTCCGGGAGGGTGATGCTCGTCAGGCTGTTGCAGTTATAGAAAGCACACCAACCGATTTGGGTCACGCCGTCCGGGACGGTGACGCTTTTAAGGCTGGAGCATTCGGAGAAAGTCTCATTCCCGATATAGGTCACGCCGTCCGGGATGGCGACGTTTGTCAGGCTGGCGCATCCGGCGAAAGCCCCGTTCCCGATATGGGTCACGCCGTCCGGGACGGCGACGCTTTCAAGGCCGGCGCATCCGGCGAAAGCCCTGTTCCCGATATGTGTCACGCCGTCCGGGATGGCGACGCTTTTAAGGCCGGCGCAGCCATTGAAAGCCCTCTTCCCGATGGTGGTCACGCTGTCCGGGATGGTGACGCCTGTCAGGCCGGCGCAGTCATTGAAAGCCCACCTTCCAATGCCTGTCACTGTGCCAGGAATTTCATAATGGCCTTTTACGGCATTTGGAGGACAACAGAGCAGCGCGGATATATTTTTAGTGAATAGGATCCCGTTTATACTGCAATAAGCAGGATTCTTTTCCGTTGTGATGATCTCAGCCAGACCGGAGCAGCCCTCGAAAACCCTGCTCCCGATATAGGTCACGCTGTCCGGGATGGCAATGCAGGTCAGGCCGGTACAGTCATGAAAAGCCGTATCCCCAATGACGGTCACGCCGTCCGGAATGGTGAAAGACGTCATGGCATTCCGGGGACCGCCGGCGAGCCTGTCCACATCTCCCCGTGTCAGGACGGTTCCCTGAAAAGAAGCCCTGAACTCCTTTGCGTTTTCCTTTGCCGGCGTCCGTATTGCTTTTTCCTGCGGCTTTATTTGCATTGCGGCGGGCTGCCGGGGGAATGTGCTTTCTGTCCTTTCTTCGGTTTTTCCATCTTCTTTTTTGGGTGCTGCGGCAGAAGGTACGGGGGATGCGGCCTCGGGTGCCGGCTTGCTCTCCCGCTTTGGGCCTTCCGGCTTGGCAGAGGCAGATAAAGCGGGACCGCCGGCAGTCCCTGTCAGGAAGGGCTTGATGTTTTCAGGCAAATCATAACGGCCGGTTTTGCCGGATCTTTTTTGCAGATGCGGGTCCGGCTTCACTGCCATAACGACCATCAGAATAAGAATAATCAGGATCCATATCATTCGTATCGCTTCCTGTCTTCGGTATATATGCTGTTTCCGGAAGCCGCGGCGAGGATGACGGCATGCCGCCGACGGTCTGGGATCAATGGGCTGAGATCCACCGGTTGATCATATCATTTTTTAACAGATAGTACAAGGCCGCTCCCCTTGATCCGCAGGGCTTACGCATGAACCCAAAGAACGCGAATCAAACTTTCTCCGAGGGGGGTTATCAGGGGGAACACCCCCTGATTAAAATCCGAAGGAGCGGCGTGTACGTGACTGAGGCCAAATTGCGTAGCAATTTGTTCCTTACGGATTTGCCGCCCGGG
>JAFWWK010000102.1 GCA_017523615.1 Clostridia bacterium | reverse complement strand
GTATCAGACGGGGCTGACGGTGACGCCCCTGGACGGCGGCGTATGGGAGATCGCCAACCCCAACGGGACGAAGATCCTGGCGGATCCTTCCGCCGGGAAGATCGAGGCCGCAGACTGGGCGCGGTTCCAGATCCCGCCGCTGCCCTACACGACGATGGCTGGCGTCAAGGATGCACCCTGCGGATGGACGTATTATTCCGAAATGGTGTTTGAAGGAACGCCTGCTCCGGTGACCTTCGATTTCGCGAAATACGGCATTGCGCTTTACGCGGATGAGGAGGACGTATATCTGCCCCTGGAACTGCTGTCCACGATGTTCACGGACGTGGCATGCCACTTTGTGCTGTGGAACGGGGAATCGGTCCTGAAACCGGTGATGGACATCGGGAACATTTCCCTGATGCCTCTGGGGTGGTATGAGAGCAGATATATGCGCGCCCTGCTGACCGGGAAAAGCCGGCGGAAGGAGGACGTGATCCGTGAGGATTACGCGGAGCTCTGCTTTACCCTGGATCATTTCTTCGGTCATCCCGGCACGGCGATCCTGGACCGGGGCATCAGCGAAAAAGGCCTGGATGCCGCGCTGGACGACGTCCCGGAACTGGCATCCCTCAAAGACCGGCTGAAAGATCCCGATATGATCGAATACATGCTGGCATTGTACGACCTGTTCAATATCGGCCTGAATGACGGCCACTGCTCGCACTTCGGGCTCAATACCATGGCGCTTCCGGAATTCCCCTTCCCGGAGGTTCTGAAGAAGGTCGGGAACCGTGCCGCGTCGCTGCTTCAGACCAGGAGCTATTTCCATAATGAGATCACAGACGCGGTCAGGAAAGCGCGTGCTGCCGCCTGGGGGGACGACGTCTACCGGGAATGCGGGAGTACCGCTGTCATCCGGATCGATGCATTCCAGAGTGACAACGCGGGCTGGGAAGCATACTACGCCGGAAAGGGAGAAATCCCCATGGACGCCGTCGGCATCACCTGGACCGGCCTGAAGAGAGCCTCGGAGAATCCTTCGATCAGAAATATCCTGTTTGATCTGTCCGCGAATTCCGGCGGCAGCAACGATATGCTGTCGTATATGATCGACCTGATGTTCGGGGACAATGTTTTCCGCGGATACAACGTCCTGACCGGACAGGATGAGTACGCGGTGCTGCATTCGGACAAGAACCTGGACGGCGTGTTCGACGAGAAGGACGATGAAGTGAAGTATGACTTCAACTATGCCGTGCTGACCACGAGGGCCTCCTTCTCCTGCGGCAACCTGATGCCGGTCCTGATGCAGGACCACGGCGCGGTGCTCCTCGGCGAGCCCTCGGGCGGCGGCACCTGCGCCATACAGATCAGTACGCTGACGAACGGCGGAGAATACATGATGTCCAGCTGGCTCTGGGCTTTGCGGGGCGTGAAGGGCGAATCCGTGGAAGGCGGATGCAAAACCGACCTGCCCATCGCGCGGATCGAGCCGGAGACGCCGACCCATGAGGATCCGCGGCTTTCCAACGGCGACTACGCGCCTTTCTTTGACGACGTGATGCTGGACCGGATGATCAACGAATGGTTTGAGGAGAAGGCGCTGGCCCCCGCCGCGTGACCGGAACGGAAAAAGCAGGAGAAACAGGGTCCGTGATGCGGAATCCGCAAAAATGTTTCATATAGCGTTGATCATCTGATCGGAATCCGGTACAATGCTATGTTACAAAAATGCGGAATCCGCATTTTTGTAACATAGAGATGAGGCGGCAGGAATGGAAATTAAAAGAGACATCTATCTGAACAAACTGATCTCGAAGAAGCAACAACGGCCTGGTCAAGGTTGTCACAGGCGTCCGCAGATGCGGGAAGTCTTATCTGCTTTTCAATCTGTTCAGGAATCACCTGGCAGAAGAGCGTGTTGCGGATGATCATAGCGGAAGCCGATGAGGGTGGTCATGGATGAGAGCTTTCATCAAAAAAGTACATCTTGGGGAATTATCTATCAATTATATGCAGATAATTCCCCAAAACTATGTTTTTTGAGGTGGTTTTGGGGAATTATCCCATTGCTTTTGCAAAATCATGCTACGCGAAGCATCCTCTTTCTTTGACAATCGATGCGTACTTTCCATTAATTTTGGCAATATAT
>JAFWWK010000101.1 GCA_017523615.1 Clostridia bacterium | reverse complement strand
CCCGCCGGAGATCTGGGCAGGGCGGGCATTGATGTAGGGCAGCATGCCCACCCTGTTCAGGTAAAACATGGCACGGTCCCTGGCCTCGCCCTTGGGGGTCTTGTTGACCCTGACCTGGCCGACGGTACAGTTGTCCAGGACCGTCATGTTGGCAAATAGATTGAAACTCTGGAATACCATACCCACCCTGGCGCGGTATTCGTTCACCTTCATAGCGCCTTTGGTGATATCCTTGCCGTGGAAAAGGATCTGTCCGGTGGTCAGTGTTTCCAACTGGTTGACGCAGCGGAGCAGCGTGCTTTTGCCGCTGCCGCTGGCGCCTATGATGCTGGTGACGTCGCCCTTGCAGACGCTGAAATCCACGTCCTTGAGCACGGCGTGGTTCCCGAAGGTCTTGGACAGGTGGCGGATCTCAAGGATGGGCTCTTTCATTGCCTGCCTCCTTCAAGATCCCTGTTCTTCTCATCGTACGGCGCTTCGCCAGAGAAGTTGTAAACGCCGGCGGTCATCACCAGCTGGTCGGTATTGACCAGTTCGTAATTGCTTTTGCCCTCCAGCTTCTTTTCCATCTTTCTCAACAAAAAGCTGGCCAGAAGGGTCAGGAACAGATAACCGCCCATCTCCAGGAAAGCCGAGGGAAAATACTTGAATACCGCCCCGCTGACCATCTTGTGCACGGCGAAGAAATCCTGAAAGCCGATGATGAACATCACTGAGGTATCCTTTACGTTGATGATGTAGTTGTTGCCGATCTGGGGCAGGATGTTCCTGAGAGTCTGGGGCAGGATGACATACAGCATGGTTTGGAAATGATTCATGCCGATGGCCTTAGCCCCTTCGAACTGGCCCGGATCGATGCTCATGATGCCGCCGCGGACCGATTCGGCCATATATGCGCCGGTATTGACGCTGACCACAATGATCGAAACGGTCCAGATGTTCTTGAAGGCGATACCAAAGAAGTAGGGCATCCCGTAATAGATGAATACCGCCTGGAGGATCATGGGCGTTCCTCGGAAGATCTCCACATAGACGCGGATCAGGATCCGGATCGTCTTCAGGATGATCCGCTTGATCAGGGGATCCTTCGAGGCATAGGGAATGGTCTGAAGGATACCGCAGATGAAACCGATGACGCACCCGATCAGCGTCGCGGTCACCGCCAGGATCAGCGTATTGCCGATCCCGGTCATGTAGACGGTTCCGTATTTGGACCAGATGCTGCCGATATCCTTAAAGAGCTGCTCAAACATGGGCGTTCATTCCTATAATATACATTATGTCATCAGATACACGGGCTTAACAGTTTCCGTACGGCTTTCGGCGTTACTCGCTCAGGGGCTGGATGCGGATGGCTTCGGCCATCATGGCATTGAAGTCGTCGGCAGTCTTGTCGGCCAGGAAGCCGTTGATGGCGTCCAGCAGAGCGGTGTTGCCCTTCATGACGGAAATACCGATATTGATATCCTCATCGGACACCGTAAAATCGTCCCCCGTACCGGCGAAATCCAGGATCTTCAGGTTGGGATAGGCGATCAGGGCTCCCTGTGCAGTGGGCATATCGGTGCAGACCATGTCCACGGTGCCGGAGGCCACGGCCATCAGCATGGCGGGGGCGGACTCGGCGGGAGGCAGGATGGTGACATTCTTCAGCTGCGGCAGGCAGGTGTCATACCAGATGGTACCGCTCTGGCTTGTGGCGGTGCCCTTAAGCGCACTGATGCCGCCGGCCTGGGCGTTGGGGTTGTCCTCTCTCACAAGGCAGACGATGCTGGCGTACAGGTAAGGGCCGGCAAAATCCACGGCTTCCATGCGCTCGGCGGTCATGCTCTGACCCGCGATGACAGCATCCACCACTCCGCTCTGCACGGCGGGGATCAGGCTGTCCCATTCCAGCTGGACGATCTCCAGCTGCCACCCGTTGGCTTCGCAGATGGCCTTGGCCATCATCACGTCATAGCCGTTGGCGTACAGCATGGAATCCTTGATGGGCACCGCGCCGTTGGAATCGTCGGGCTGGGCCCAGTTATACGGGGCGTATGCGCATTCCATGGCCACCGTCAGGACTCCGTCTTCGACCCCGGGGATCGCGTCCGACAGGGCGGCGGCGGAAAGGATGAGCATCATCACAGCCAGCATGGCAAAGAGCTTTTTCATGGGACTTCCTCCTTATATATCGGCGGCCCGGTCTGTGCCCGGACCGCCTTTCATGTTTTTCATTTTATCGTAACAAAATAGGAAAGCAATAGCTGCGCTGCTTTCTTTTTGTATTTGATTCTCCTGATGTGAAACGGTTTTTGCATCGTCTGCGATCCGCGTCCGTTTTTTTACCGTTTTCCATCGTCCGTCATGCCGTACGCCGCGATGAAATGCCTGGTAAACGCCTTGGCCTGCGCCAAAGCCTCCTCCGTTTTATCCGGCTCCCGGTCGCACAGATGGACGAGCGCAGAGATCGGCGCCGTGTACCCAAAGGCGAGCATCGCAGGATCGTCTTTACGAAGAAGCCCCTTGTCCATCATCCCGGCAAAAATGTACGTGAACATCTCCGTCAGTCCGGTCAGGAAATGCTTTGTCGCCAGGTCCCGTGCCCGCCCGTCACGGAACTGTTCGATGGTCAGCAGTTTTCTGGTCATCACGATCTTTTCATCCCGGACCGTCAGTTCTGCCAGGCGCCCGGTCATCTCCAGAAAATCGTCCAGGGAATCAGGCACCGGCGGAAGGTTTTCCGTCGACCCAAAGCGCGCGGCATAATAAGCGACCATTTCGTCCAGAAGGGCGTTCCATATCTCTTCTTTGCTTTCAAAATGCCGGTACACCGCCGATTTGACGAGTCCCAGAGACTGGGTCAGCTCGCGGATATTCGTACCCGCGTACCCATGCTCAGAGAATTTTTCCAGCGCCGCCTTCAGGATCCTCTCCTTCGTATCCTTTGCCATCCGTTCACCCCCAAAGTATGTGGCCCGCCGGTCTCCTGCTATTATATTTACGGCGCCGTCTCGAGTCAAGCCGCACCCCGCTTCCCTGGGCGTTCGCTTACCCCCGTCCTTTCCTGCCGCAAAAAGGATTATTCACAAAAAAAGATATAAAAAAACGGGGAAAATCAAAGAAAAGAGGTGCTTTTTCCCCATGTTCGCTGTATGATGGTCTTAAAGTCTGGTTCCCGCGGGGTGAATTCGATGGACGTCAGGAACACGGCGGCGGAAAGCGCCAGGATATGCCATGAGCTTCTTGTCCGGCAGGGCAAGGGGCTGAGCTACTGCACCGTCCTGGCTGTCCTTCCGGACATGGAATCCGACGTGATCCTGAAAACGGACAAAAAACTCCCCTCCGCCGACGGCATCGTGCTGGAGATCTTCGTCCACAAGAACGGGGCGCTCAACATCCTTGAATTCAGCGGGGAGCATTTCCAGGTCCTCGAAAATGCGTCCCGGCACAAGGCCCTCCGGCTGCGCCTGATCAGTGAAGAGATCCGGAAAGCCTTCTCCGACCCGGACATTCGGGGCGTCCGCATCCGGTCGGACCTCCGTTTCCTCGTGAAACGGGTCCAAAAATGGTATGAGAAATACGGAGCGGAGGTGGCGCTCCCCCATCCCGCGGTACTGAGCGGGGAGGACATGCCAGATATTTCCCTCCGCCCCAGCCCGGAACAGGAGAAAGCCATCCGTACCGCCCTCACTTTTCCCTTCACCTACATCTGGGGCGCGCCGGGGACCGGCAAGACCCGCATGGTCCTGGCCTCCTGCGTGATCTCCTGTCTGAAACGCGGAGAACGGGTGCTTGTCGCCGCACCGACCAACAACGCCCTGGAGCAGACCCTTTTCGGACTGTTCCCGGCACTGGAGAGGGAGGGGATCACCCTGAGCGGCAGCGCCGTGCGGCTGGGCTCTCCCAGCGATGAATTCCGGGACGCGTATCCCGGGCTGTGTGAATACCAGGCACTCAACGGAGTAACACTTAAATACAACCTGGAGATCAACCTCCTGGAGAGGGAACAGGCGGAACTGGAAAAACATCCGGCGAAGACTGAGGACCAGATAGCCCCAGGTGAAAAAAACGTTTCCCGGCTTTCTCCTACGGAAAGCAGTGATTTTGCGGAGCACCTTTCCGCCATAAAAAAACGCAGAAGATCCCTGGAAGACCGCCTGGAACGTATCCGCATGGCGCCCTTTCCCATCATGGAGGTGATCGACGAATTCCGTCTGTGCGCCGCCACGATGGACGGGTGTATCCGCTGTATGTTCCCCGGCTGCGGGTTCGATCCGGACCACGTCTTTCTTGATGAGGCAGGCTACTGTTCGCTGATCAAAGGCCTTACCCTCACCGCCTGGCACTGTCCGGTCACCTTCCTGGGGGACCATATGCAGCTTCCCCCGGTATTCGAACTGGACTACAGGGATATCAAGGCCCATCCCTCCCTTTCCCTATGGGCGCTGAGCGCGCTGTTTGCGGACGCCGCTTTCCGCGCGTCGGCGGAGGATATGGCCTCATCCCTTTTCACCCAGTCTCCCCCGCCCTTCGTCAGCCTGGTGAAATGCGACCTCAACCAGACCCACCGGTTCGGCCCCAGCCTTGCCGACGTACTTGCCCGTACGATCTATTCACCGCTTTTCCGCGGGGACCCGGACGCAGATACCCGGATCCTGGCTCTTCATGTCCGGGACCCAAAGCGCGGAAAACGCCGGAGCCCGGGCGAGGCGGCAGCCTGCGCGCGGTACCTGAACCTGTTCCCCGGGGAATCGGTGGGCATCATCACGCCCTACGTCGGCCAATTGAGACTGCTGCGGCGGAGCCTGAAAAAAATGTTTGATGACGCGTCGGAGGATATCCTGACCGTTCATGGCTCCCAGGGCCGGGAATGGGACACCGTGATCTTTTCCGCCGTGGATACCGTCGACCGTTATTTTACCGATTCCAACCGTTCTGTCGGCCGCAGGGTGATCAATACCGCCGTCAGCCGTGCAAGAAAAAAACTGGTGATCATATGCGATACCGATTACTGGCTGCGGCAGAAGGATCAGATGCTCTGCCGCCTGATCGAGCAGGCCGAACCCCTGGACCTTGGCCGTGCAATGGATGATGCTGATGCCGAGACTGATATTTATTAATTTATTAATTTAATATCTTATTGTTTTGTTATAAGGAGAATCTCCATGAATCGTACAAGCATTGACGCGGATCTGACCCTTTTCCCAAAGGAGCTCCATCCCTTTCTCCGGGACGCCGAAATCTTTGACAGCAGCTGCTCCGAGGACGCGCGGGTATATTATATCGAAAGGGACGGCGGCCTTTTCCTGAAAAGGAACATTTCCGGAAAGCTGAAGGCCGAAGCAGAAATGACGGCATATTTTCATGCCCTGGGCTTGTCCGCCCAGGTCCTTGCGTACCTCAGCACGGAACGGTATGACTGGCTTCTGACACGTCGCATTCCCGGCGAGGATTGTACGCATCTTATGTACCGATCCGATCCGCTCCGGCTGTGCGACACCGTGGCGTCATGTCTCAGAATGCTGCATGAGGTCCATCCGGACCAATGTCCCGTGAAGGGCCTGCTTGAGACCTATCGTTCCAAAGTCGTTTCCGGATCCCGCCGCGGCTTGCTGGACGAACCGGAAAAATTCCGGGATCTGTGGCCGTTTTCCTCCGCGGAAGAAGCGCGGCGGTGCGCGGAGGAAGCTCTGCCCGCCCTTAAAAGCGACGTACTGATCCACGGCGATTACTGCCTGCCAAACATCCTCCTGGCGGACTGGCATTTTTCCGGATTCATCGACGTCGGCTCCGGGGGCATCGCCGACAGACACATCGATATCCTTTGGGGGATCTGGTCGCTGATGTACAATCTTCGCACCACCCGGTACACGGACCGCTTTCTGGATGTTTACGGCAGGGATCTGGTCAGTATGGATCTGCTCCGCGGTGTCGCTGCGATGGAGCTGATCATGGAGGACTGATCCTGCGTCCCGGCATATCGGGACCCATGCTTCAAATATGTCAATCCCGCAAGATCATTCAAAGGCAGGAAGCGCACATGAATATCAGGATCGCTTTCATCCAGCTGCTTCCCGGGAACTGCCTCGCCCAGCAGCTGGAGCTTGGAAAGAAAGCATGCGAAGAAGCAAAGGCAAAAGGGGCCGACATTGCCCTGTTCCCGGAAATGTGGAGCGACGGCTACCGCATCCCTCAGGACCGGCAGGCCCTGAATAAGCTTTCGATCGAACCGGACGGCTCCTTCGTCCGGTCTTTTGCTTCACTGGCGGCGCAGCTCCGCATGGCGGTCGCGATCACATTCCTGGAGAAGGGGGAAGGCGCCCCGCTGAACTCCGTCGCGGTGTTCGACCGCCGCGGACAAAAGGCGCTGCACTATTCCAAGGTGCATACCTGCGCTTTTGAGGACGAAAAAATGCTTTCGGGCGGCGGCGGTTTTTATACCGCCGATCTTGACCTGGAAGTGTGTACGGTACGCATCGGCGCGATGATCTGCTTCGACAGGGAATTCCCCGAAAGCGCCCGTATCCTGATGCTGAAAGGCGCGGAGCTCATCCTTGCGCCCAACGCCTGCCCCATGGAAATCAATCGGCTCTCCGCCCTCAGAACGAGGGCATACGAAAACATGCTGGCGGTCGCCACCTGCAATTATCCGGAAGGCCAGCCGGACTGCAACGGTCATTCCACGCTTTTTGACGGTGTGCCCTGGCTGAAGGATGAACCGGGCGTCAGGGACATGTGTGTCTTCGAGGCCCCCGAAAAGGCCGGGGTCTATATCGCGGAGCTGGATCTGGACCGCCTCAGGAGGCACAGGGAAACGGACGTGATGGGCGGCAAATACCGGCGCCCGGACACATACCGTCTGCTTTCGCTGAATTGTCAGCAACCGCCATTTCCAAAAAGCAAGATCATGATGGATCAATGAGCGGGACCTGGAATGTTCTGTTTTTTTGTTGAAATCATTCTGACATAAAAATCGTCTTCCTCTGACTGCAGGAGTCCCAGAGATAATGGCAGAATAATAGCTATTTTTGCTTTCGCCCGGCAGTCAACGATTTGTCATGATCGGATCATTTTTTACTGCGCATCAAAAGATGCAGGGGAGGAATATGAAAACACAAAATCGGATCTCCCCCGTCAGAAGGATCGTCGGCGATATTCTGCTTGTGCTCTTCGTTCTTCTTGCGATCGATGTCGCTTTCGTTATGCCGGCCAGGATCAATGCCGTTGTCCTGAAATCGGTTTATCAGGAAGTATTTTTTTATGAGATCATCCTCTGCGTGATCCTTCTGTTGTTTGCCCTGGATATACGGTTCAATGCTTTCACCAGATGGAAGCCTGCACTATTCAGGATGATCGGGTGGATTCTGCGTACCATCATCGTTATGCTAAGCATTGTGATCCTGTTCTTCTGCGGGAAAGTGATAACCGGCAGCCTGATCAATAATGCAGGCCAGGCGGATTATGCCATAGTACTGGGGCTGGCCCTGGAAAATGGAAAGCCTGCGCCTGACCTGCTGGCAAGGCTGGACACAGCCATGGAATACATAAAGAAATATCCCGGAGCGCGGCTGATCCTGACCGGCGGCAACGCGTCTGAATCCGGTCGGACGGAAGCTGATGTGATGCGGGAAATTCTGACAGCTCGGGGCGTTCCGGAAGACATGCTGATCCTCGAAGATCAGGCACAAACCACGAAAGAGAACTTCAGCAATATTGCCGGGATGATCCCGGCGGAAGAACCGGTCGTAATGATCAGCAGCAATTATCACATGGACCGTGCGGTCCGAAATGCGTCGGAAAGCGGTTTCTCTCAGGTTATGCGGCTTCCGGCTCCCTCCGGCTTTTTTGCTTTCGGTGCCAACATGTTATCGGAAGTCGTACTTGATTTGAATGATCTCACAAAGTGACCGGCAAACCCGATCGGAAGGATCAGACAGCCCGGAAGTTGATCGTGCCCATTTCCGCTGGTTCGTTCCGCATTATCCCTCCCCGGCCGGACTTCATCAATGAAGCCGCCGGGGTTTCTTCGTTTCCTTCTCCACCTGGTTTCCATGCACGCAGACAAGGGATCGTCGATTTCTTTACAGGCTCAGGTCCACCGCTCCGAACGCTTTGGCGCCCAGCTGAGCGCCCCGGGCAGTGCCCGCCAGAAACAGTGCCAGGCCCACGAAGGTGAACAGCAGTTTTTCTCTCATATAACGCGGATCAGGCTGATCCAGCATATCCCGGCAGAACGGAACCGTATAGGTCGCGACGATCTCCAGGGTGATCCACAGAAACACCGCTGTTGCCGCGAAAACGAAGGCCTTTCCGGGCTTGCCGATATCCTTGTAGTAAACAGGGAAAAACACTCGGTTGAACAGCGCGAAGATGATCATCCCTTCTCCGATCAGCGCTACCCCCGCGTCCAGCCCGGCCGGGTTCGGCAGGCTGCCGATGGCGTTCTTGATCAGGATGAATACGCCCATCAGCATCAGGTCCGCCGCTTCCAGCGCCGTACACAGGAGGATCCTTCCCCGGACTGCGTCCCGCCGGGAGACCGGCAGCATCAGCGTATAACCCGCGTCGTGATCTTCCCGGGCCGTCAGGCAGATAAAGAAGACCGCCAGGCCCACGAAGAAGCAGCACACACCATAGGGATAACCGGGCACCAGGACCAGTACGGCCAGCAAAGGCATCAGGTAGCCGGTGGGATGCATGCACAGCTTCCATTCCTTCATCAGCAGTTTCACGTCCTGTCCGCCTCCTTTTCCAGATGGATCATGATCTCCTCCAGGCTGGCTTCCCTGGTATCGAACGTTTCCGCTTCATTTTTTTGCAGCAGCACGGTATAGCCGTCCTTGATCCGGCAGGTCCCGCGGGCACAGCGCATCATTTCCGGAGGGATCCCTCCCGCGCATTCGGCGATCCGCCAGGCATACCGGAACCCATCCAATGTGTTATCCGCTTTCAGACAGCCCTGCTGCAGGAAAAGGATCCGGTCCGCGCACTTTTCCAGGTCGGATGTGATATGGGTGGAGAAAAACACCGTTTTGCCTTCATCCTTCAGCCTCAAAAAAACCTCCACCAGTTCCTCCCGACTTACCGGGTCCAGGCCGCTGGTAGGTTCGTCCAGGATCAGCAGCTCCGCACCGTGGCTCAACGCCAGAGCCAAGGCATACTTGATCTTCATGCCGTTGGACAGCTCGGCAGGAGTCTTGTCCCCGTCCAGACCGAAGGCGGTCATATACTTTTCATAGCTTTTCCCATCCCAGGCCGCGTAAAAGGATTTTGTCACCGATGTGATCACCCTCAGCTTTTTCCGGGTGTGATAGGTCATCCCCGCGGACACAAAGCCTATCTTCCCCTTGATCTCCCGTTCATGCTCCGCCCATGGCAGGCCGAAGAAAGCGATATCCCCGCCATCCGGATGCACGAAGGACAGCACGGAATTGATCGTGGTCGTTTTTCCGGCACCGTTGCGGCCGATGAAACCGGTAATGCTTCCCGGCACCAAGCTGAAGGAAACGTCCCGCAGCGTAAAGGCCGGATACTCTTTGGTCAGTCCCCGGACCTCCAGGGGGCTTTTGTTCTCAGATGCCATTTTTTATTCCCTCCGCAGTACGCATAAAGAATTTCGCATCCATCAGGGCAATACCGCTGTTTTCATCCCCCAGCACTATCAGCTGATCCCCGGGACGGATATTGAACACACGCCGCGCCCGGACCGGGATCACGATCTGTCCCTTGTCCCCCACGGTCACCAAGCCGAACATGTGCTTTCCGCGCATGCCCGGCCGGCTGTCCAATTCGTCCTCCGGAGCATTGACCAGGTCATCCAGCGTTATCTCCAGCGCAGAAGCGAGCCTTCCGGACATCTCCAGGTCCGGCGTGCTCTCCCCCGCTTCCCATTTCACGATGGTCTGTCGGGCCACGCCCACCGCCTCCGCCAAGGCTTCCTGTGTCAGATTCTTCTGCTTTCGAAGTTTCTGAAGGTTCTTCCCGATCATACAATTCACACCTTTCGAAAATATGATATTTCCCAGACGCCGGAGTGTCAATCAACGCAGGATGACACAACGGCTCTAAAATGTTATTCTTCGGCGACTTTTTGAAAATATGCCGACAAAAAACGGCCTTACCTTTGAAAAAGCGGATCAGAGCAGATCAAAGACAAGAGGCCGTTATATCTTTTATGTCAGTAAATACATGTTTGAAAGCGCCAAGTGCGCGATACGCATGGAAATGAACGTTTCACGGTCGGTTTCCTTCTTTTTTCAGAACACGATATCCGCCATTTGGTCCTCCACGCCACGCCAAGGTTATTAACTTATTAAGTTAATAACCTGCCGCATCAGGATTCCTTGACTAGTTTTCCCGTCATATGCTCCGGGATCAATTCATACACCAGCGTTTTTTCGCCATGCTGCAGGATCTCGTTTGAAATGTATTCCTCATCCGCCGTGAACTTATAACAAAGCCTTCTGCACACATCCATGGCTAATTCGCGATCCTCCACCGGATGCAGCCTCCCGAAGATGACCACACTCCGGACATACAGCGCCCAGTCCCCTTCCCGGGGGGTCCCCTTGTCATATACGCAGTATGACACCTTGTCGTGTTTTTTAACGGCGTCCACCCGTTGTCCCACCTTCCCCCCGTGGAAATAAAGGCGTCCTTCTGCCGGATCATACCAGTGGTTCAGCGGCATCCCGTAAGGATATCCATCGTCCCCCAGGACGCTAAGCACACCACGTCTTTCCTCAGTCAGCACCCTGACGCACTCTTCCCCGCTCAACGCCTGGTTTTTCCTTCTCATTTCCCTGAACATCCCGGCGTTCCTCCTTCTTATTTTTTTATTTGACCGCCAGCAAAACGGATCTGTAGCGATCTCATATATCCATTTAGGTAAAACATGCTCCAGCTCTTCAGGACGGCCTGTCATATTTTATTCAGGCCGCCCCCCCGCCTGTGTCACTTTTTATTCCTACTTATGAGGATCACTTTCCTTACGGACAGTTAAATGCGACCGCTTTAACTCATATGCGCCTATAATTGTATGATATGACTCAAAACATACCTTATATGCCATTATTTTCTTGGTACCCCGGATAAGAGCGCCCTGATTAAAACCCCGATACAATGACCCTGCACAAAATGTGACACACCCTGTTTCAGCGCTTCCTTACGGAAGTGAATAACCCGCTTTCCATATCGAAGTTCACATCCACAGAAAAACTGCTTTCCCCGATTTTGTTCTTTAAAACGGAGATCTCAAGCTCCCTGACTCTCCGGCTCCGTGCGGCTTCCAGCCTGGCCGCCTTCTCACCCGCGTCCACAAGGCGCGCAAAATCAGAACCTCTTACCGCGCGTAGATTCAGCCCCAGGATAACGTCACCGGTAAACTCTATGATACCGCTTTCCTTGAAGGAATCCAACCTGACAGGCCCCATATAACTCATCCGGTTCAAGCTGGAGATCAGAAACACACATATGCCTTTTCTCATTTGCATTTGTCTCAGGCTCCGGGTAAAATCGTCGATCTGCGCACGTATGCCGCTGCCGCCCGTAAACGGGATGATCTGCAAATAATCGATAAAGATCACGCATGGCTTGTTTCGCCTATCAGCGAAAACTTTCCTCAAATCTGCAAATTCGGCAATAATATCCAGCAATGCTTTTTCATTGGCGCATGATGTACCAGGAGCGAAATGAAGCCTTTCAAAAAACGCTTCTTCCTCTGTTATTGCGGATACCTCCTCTGCCCTTTCCCCTTCCAGTACAGACTCCGCAGAGATCTTCATCCCAATCCGTTCAGTCAATTCCGCTGCGATGATTTTTGCCTGCAAATACGTTTCTTCCTGTTCGAAAGAAATATACATTACCTCAGCGCCGTCCTCAGCGGCATTCCTTGCGATACGCAGAGCCAGACTGGTTTTGCCGATGCTGGGTTCACTTCCAAGAAGCCATATTCCTTTTCCTATGCCTCCAAGACGTTTGTCCAGTTCATCAATACCGGTCACTGCTCTTTTTATTTGCCCCTCCCCGCGGATCCTTCCATTTTTCCATGCCGTTCTTATATCTGAAAAACGTTCTGATCTTTCTTTTCCTTTGTCATCTTTTATTACAGGTTCCGTTTTCATCGAATTAACTTGAATTTTTTGTTTTACTTCTTTTATGTCATTATTTATTACATCCTTATCTTTCTCTTTTTCCTCTGCTCCTTTTTCCTTATCCTCTTTTTCAATTATATCCACAGGAGGAGCATCTTTTTTGTGCTCTTCTCCGTCACAGTCAGAAACTGTCTCTTTTATTTCCACAGGAAGGGAGCTACCGGTTGGGGTTTCGGCAAAAGAAAACTGGCTGCGGACAGATGAAATGGCTTTTTCGATCGTCATTTCCCCGTAAGTCGTACTCCCGCGTCTGCTGTCCCACTTTGGACGCATCAATCCGGAAGACCTGAAAGCGGCGTCGATCAAAGCACGGTCTCCGCCTGCGTAGAAGGCAAGGATATTGCACAGAGCCTGATCCGCCTGGCTCTGTGAAGCATATCCCACAGCAGATCCCTTATATAATAAAGAAAATTTGTCACCGTTTCTTGCTTTTTCCGCCCGCCGGACCAGCTCACCAACGTCACGGGATACGACTCGTGAAACAGCCGTGTTTTGAGATAAGGTCTCCCGGCGATCCCTTTTCAGATACTGCCTGTGCACTGCGGCCGCTTCTTTCGTTCTCTCCGCCAGGGGTTTCAGTTCTCCGTATACGTTTCCTGTCACAGTAAAATAACGTCGTTCGTCGTACATTTCAACTTTGCCGTTTTTTCTGTCCTTGGGCGGGATCTTTCCGCGTGCATAGATATGAACGCCCGTACCGGAAGGCGACAACTCCGTATAGCTGTCCATCATACGGATGATCTCTTCAGCCCAGGGTTCCATAGTTCCGTCTTCGGAGATGACGTGATCCAGATCGATCCCAAAAATACCGTCTCCAAGAACAAATCCAAGTCCGCGGTATGTTTTGTTTTTCTGCAGCACGGAAAGGGCACGGTCAAAAGTGGTCCAGGTTTCTGGCTTGGTAATGTCGGCCATTTTCCCATTGATGCTCCAAGGCAGCTTCTCAAGACGTTTGCTGTACACGTTTTCAAAAAGCGTAAAAAGTACCCAACGGGGCAGGTCCTTCATTTCTTGTGGGATTTTATCCGGCATAAAAACAGACATGGAGCAGATCCTCCGTTTTCCAGGTCCCGCAGGGTGGGAAGCCTCCCTCCTGTGGAAATAAAAAATGAAGTAATGTTACAAGAAAAGGCGTAAATGTTACAGACTTGTAAATACTTGCCGTATTTACAATACTTGCGGTAAAGAAGAGGCAACGTGAAAAGCATGAAGAAATGGGCTGTTGAAGGCAAATGAGGGAAAAAATGGTGTATGGTTTAATACAGGGGGAGGTCATCGATTGTTCAGGGAGATGTCATGGATAATGCATGCCGGAGTCATAGATAGTAGGGGGATTTGTCATGTTTTATTAGGGGTAAGGAGGGAAACTGCGGTATAAAAAAGGCTTAGGCAGTCAGCCACAATTTGATTATAACAAAAATTTGTGACGAAAAAATAAAAAATATAAACGAAATAAAACAGAAATAATCGGTTTTTTTCATAGATGTAACTTAGTTATGAATAAAGAAATAAAACAATGTAATAAAAAGAAAATAAAGAAGATGTCACATTTTATTCAGGGTAGAAAAAGCAGAAGTGTCATAAATAAATCAGGGTAAAAGTGAAGAGCGTAGAGTTCAGCAAGTGAAAAAGATAATGTATGAATAAAAGATTACAAATTTGTTTCACGTGAAACTTTCAAACGCCTTTTTGTCATATTTTGTGCGGGGTAAAGAATAATTGATGTCATGTTTTATACAGGGGCAGCTGAATAAAGAGGAGAAATAAAGAACAGCCGAAAATGACTTAAATAAGCAAATATGCATGATATGATCAAAGAGATGTCATGATTAATACGGTGTATGACTGAGAATAGATCGCGAGATCTGAATAAAATATTACACATAATAAAAGTGTAACAATTAATTAAAGAATATCATGTTCGAATTCAGGATGTCATTTTTTATTCAGGGTTGTGATCCCTGTACTAAATATGACATAAAGAAAAAAAGCGGTACAGGTAATTAATAATGACGATTAAAGCGAGAACAGGAACATATGATGATCGGTGTCATAAATAGTGCATGGATCGGTAAGGGAACAATGTCATGTTTTATACAGGGTCAAAAACGTGATGTGTATAGTTTAGTGCTGGCATACGAAAAAGCTATGTCACAGATTGTGCGGGGATAAAAAAGCTTCGAAAGGTGTTTGAAGACAAAAAGGGAATAAAAAAAGACATATGCGGACTCTTATAGACGAGCGACAGTAAAGGAAAAGGATCTTAGAGCATTTGCTATAGGGATCCAAAACGAATGCTGTTGGCAGAAAGAATGATCCGGGAGCGGGAAAGTATGAGGAGTGTCACAATTAATACAGGGTTATAATGGGCTGTTACAATGGAAAGGTTTAAGAATAAACAGTAAAACATGCTTTTAATTAGTGATGAAAGAGAGATAAAAGTTTAAAAAGGAGATGTGTCATCTTTTATGCGGGTAAGAAATATGAAAAGAACAAGGTATTATCGTAGTTTGAGTTGATAAGATATAAAATGGTAAGAAAGCGCTGTTTTAAAAGTGTGTCATATTTAATGCAGGGTAATGCGGGCTAAAGGAAGAACGTATACAGGATTTTATGTCATGTTTTGTGCAGGGCAAAAAGACGAAATGCGTCATATTTAGTGCACCCATAAAGTCAAGAAGGCGTAAATGCATCAAAAAACCGTTCCCTGAAAGGGAACGGCTGCCTGGTGGATGAAATAAAAAGAAAAAAGAGAAATCATCTGGGAGTATCGATCTTGCGGGTCTGGTCTCCCCCATCGCCTGTAAGGTCTATCTCTACGCTGTTATACTGCTTTCCTTTAATGATGTTGAAGTGATACCCTTTTATCCAATCCATCCTGATCCAAGTATCAAGGATCAGCTTTACATCGTCACGGACGGCTTTTTTCTTATTTCTTTCGGCAGTTCCGGTGATATTACGCTCGTCCAGGTCAAGAGTACGATAAAGCGTGGAAAAAAGAATGGTATGGCTGACCTTGGAACGGGTGTTTTTCATGGCTGAGATCCTGCGCCAAAGGTATTTCTGGACGATAAGGAAGTCAGTGGAAACACGCTCTACACCATCGATACGGAAAAGAGATATATCAGAGCGGGTGATCTGGTGCTTCAAAAGGGCGTATTTAAGCAGTGTGGGGGTATGGATGATCTCAAGGCAGTTGACTTCAGCGCCGTTCATACGCACCTTGGTATAAACTGACTGTATAAGGGCGCTTTCCTCGTGGAACTGGCGGAGATTGGCGCCGGGACGGTTATTGGTCTCATCAATGATCACATGGATACGGCTGAGCTTACGAAAGGACTGGGTGATCTGGTCTGTTTGTTTTTTGGAAATGCGGGCACTGTAATTGCCTGTCATCACATGATAGACCATGGAAGGCGTGATATAACGGTTTTTCCCTTCGGAGAAAAGAGTCAGGATACTGTCATGCACCATTCGGTCGTAATCGTTAAGACGTTTACCGGAAATGGTGATGCCTTCTCCTTCCAGAGCGTCATAGTTTATGGAAAGGATGGTATTAAAATCCCGTCCGGTATTGACGGAAACTTCGTTGGATTCGGAACGGTGTTCAGGTGAAAAAGTATAATTCGAAATAGAGTCCGTGGTGGACATAAAAACACTGGGATTGGTGGAACGGGCGGAATGGGTCGCTTGGCGGGAAGAAGGATCGATACCTACGTCTTCGATGGCGTCGGCAATGCGGTTTGTGTCCGATAGAAGATTATTAAGGTAGGTAATAGCGTCGGCATATTCGCTTTTGCGATGCTGACGCAGATAATCAAGATGCAGTTTAAGGTCTTCAGTAATAAGTTCATATAAAGAAGTGCGGTCAAGAAGCTGACTTCTGCTGTCACGGGCAAGGTACTGTTGATCCACGATTGCAGAGGCACGGGACATAAAATCCGGGAGGATCTTATCAGGGGATTCTTCAAGGATCTCGCTGAAGGCACGTTTGCGGCCGCGATTAAGAAGTTCCAGCTTTTTTTTGTTGTATTCACCAAGCTTTGTGCCTTTTTCCTCATCAACGCTGATAAAATCCTCATCTCCCGTTAGGGAAGATACAAGATCGGCAAAATGAGCGGTGATCAGGTCGAGTTCGCTTTGTTCTTCGGGGTTTAATCTGATCATATCATCCATTTGATAATTACACTCCTGTAAAGGATTCTGTCCTAATGTATTTTACTATCTAATCAAGCTTTAAGCAAGAAAAAACAAAGAACCTTGTTTTAATAGAGAATATTTAAATATAAAAGGATGTTTGAGTTGCGAATGAAAGGGAAAAAAGGAATAAAGCATGAATTAATAATATAATAAGATATTTAATAAAAAAACAAACATATTGTAATATAGAAAAAGGAGAATAGTATAAGGCTGAACATAATATTTTAAACAGAATATAAAAAAGCACGAATTAAGATTCTAATAAATAACCATATAACTTATTAAATTAATAATAATTGACATTATGAATTAAATAAGTTAATATTTAATAAGCGAATATCTTATTAAGATATTCAGAAAGAAATAGTTTGAGGTGATACAAATGAGAATTATTGCCATAGCCAACCAGAAAGGCGGCGTGGGCAAAACAACGACCGCTCTGGCGTTGGCAGCAGGACTATCTGAAAAAGGTTATAAGGTATTGGGAGTGGATACAGATCCGCAATGTAATTTTTCTTCAACCAGCAGGGTCAGGGTATCAGGTCTTCCTACGACCATCAATTTATTACTGAAAGATGCGGAAGCTGCAGAAGCGATACAGCAGTCTCCATCCGGATATGATGTGATCGCTGGTTCCAACGCGCTTTCTGCTGCTGAGAAAATGATCACGGAAACGGGAAGGGAACACAGGCTTGAAGAAGCTCTGCAGGACATAAAAGGAAAATATGATTATATTATTTTAGATACTCCTCCTACTCTGGGGATCCTGACGATTTGCGCTTTTACCGCAGCTGACAGCATTATTATACCTACATTGGCATCTTTCTACGCTGCAGCCGGGATCAATGAACTAAGTCATAGCGTTGAACAATTGAAACACTACAATATTAATAAGAATTTGCAGATCGATGGGATCCTTCTTACAAAATTCGATCCGAGGACGATAGTGGGAAGAAAAATGAAAGAGATCACCGAGCAGATAGGAGAACATATAGATACAAAAGTATTTAATACTGTAATAAGGTCTTCGGTTGCCGTTGACAGCGCACAAGTGATGAAAACAAGTTTATTCGAGTATGACAGAAATACAACTGTCGCAAAAGATTATATGGCATTCATCGACGAATTGCTGAAAGGATATGAAGAAAATGGCGTCAAGAAAAACTGATTTCAATACGGAAGACATCATGGGATCGCTGCTTGGAATGAGCAAGCAGAACGAAGATAAAAATGATGTAAAGCAAAATGAAAAAAAGGATGTTGTTCCAATCATAGAAGAGAAGACGGTTCCGGAAGAAATGGCAGAAGAAATAATGCCAAAGGAAAAAAAGAATATAATCCCCTATGAAGAAGAAATTGACAAAGAGTATATTCCAATAGAAAATATAAGGATCAGGCGAAGAGATGAAAAAGAAATGAAAGTCCCGGTCAGTTTCAGTCTTTCAAGAAAAACTGCAGAACAATTGAAACAGATCGCGTATGTAGAACGTTTGTCTTCGAGTGAGATCGTTTCAGGGTTGATCGAAGCATACATTCACGCGCATCAGGATGTGTTGATCGAGTATAAAGATCTGCTAAGACGCCGGAAATAACATAATTACGTATATAATTAGATAATTAAGCAATAAATAAATTATAAATTAATTAAATAAATATATTATTAAGATATTAATATAACATACAAATTATCAAACAGCATGTTAAGGGAGGAAAAGATGGAACTGAAAAACAAAAAGATCCTCTTCCTCGGGGACAGCATCACAGCAGGCCATGGGACTTCCGGAGAGAATAAATGGTTCACGTCGCTGTTGTCAAAGCGCTATGATGCTGTTTGTGTCAATTATGGGATCGGCGGGACAAGGATCGCCAGGCAGGAAAAGCCTTCGGAAAATCCGGAACATGATAAGGATTTTCCGGGCAGGATAGAAGAAATGGAAAAAGACGCAGATATCGTATGCGTCTTTGGAGGAACAAACGATTTTGGACATGGCGACGCCCCGATCGGCAAGATGAGCGATCGGACTGTTTTCACATTTTATGGTGCTCTTCACGTATTGTACAGTTTGCTGATTGAAAAATACCCGGCAGCTCTGATATTTGTGATAACGCCTTTGCACCGGCTTGGGGAGGAAGACCCCCGTGGGAACGGAAGCAAGGAAAAGGATGTGGCATCGCTGCGGGAATATGTGGATATTATCCGTCGTGTGGCGGAATATTATTCCCTGCCGGTTTTGGATCTGTATGCCTTATCGGGGCTGCAGCCGGCCGTTCCTGTGATAAGAGAGAAATATATACCCGATGGGCTGCACCCCAATGACGAAGGTCACAGGGTGATCGCGGACCGTATCGGCGGTTTCCTGTCCTCAATATGACAGGCGCAGGGAGGAAAAAAATATGAACAGCAGGCGGTGGGAAAAAGAGGACATCCCTGTCCTTGCCATTTGTTATGATTTTGACAAAACCCTGTCGCCATATGATATGCAGGCACAGGGTTATATCCAATCCCTGGGCTATGAGGTATCCGAGTTCTGGGAGCAGAGCAATCGCGTGGCTTTCGCAAATGAGATGGACAGCAACCTGTCCTATATGTATAAAATGGTGCGGGAAGCCAGGGGCCGGCTGATCTTTAACAGGAAAACGCTTATGGAATACGGATCCAGGGTGGCTTTGTTCCCGGGAGTCAGGGAATGGTTTGCCCGTATGCGGGATTATGGAAAGGAACAAGGCGTAAAGGTGGAGCATTATATCATTTCTTCAGGCCTGAAGGAAATGATCGAGGGAACGGCGATCGCGGGTGAGTTTGAAAAGATCTATGCTTCTTCGTTTTATTATGATGAAACGGGTGTGGCGGTTTGGCCGGCCCAGGTGATCAATTATACCACCAAGACTCAGCTGCTTTTCCGTATTGAAAAAGGAACAGTGGATGTCAACGATCCGGAGGTCAATCGCTGGTTCCCGGAAAGCGAAATGCGGGTGCCTTTCCGCAATATGGTGTATATCGGAGATAGCGAAACTGATATTCCGTGCATGAAGCTGGTGAATGTCAACGGCGGTCATTCTGTCGGGGTATACGACCCGGAGATCGGAAACGCGGACAGGGTGAGACAGATGCTGCGGGAAAAAAGGATCAAATATTTCGCACCGGCAGATTACACTCCCGGATCCCCTCTGGATACGCTGATCAAAACCATCATCCGCGCCACCCGGGAAAGGGAAGCACTGGAAAGCTGGCATGACCGCAACGCCAGGGAGGCCGATAGCATGTCTTCAGGGAAATGATGGGCATAAAGAACCATTACATCCCGGGTGTTCACGTTCCACGGACAATGATGTATAATAACATTGTCAACAAAAAGAAATAAAGGAGGGCTACGATGACAGGAGTGATGATCGGAGATATCGCTATTTCACGCTTTGAATGAAAAAACTTTAGATCCAAAGTTATCTTTTTCTTTCGGCATCCCGGAGAAACCGGCAGCCAAGGCACGGACCTGCATGACAGATGACCCTTTGACCGTGTCGGACCGGTCCACGGCGTTTGTCGGCAGCAGATAAGACGAATCGTTTTGGGAACGGGCGGTTAAGATCAAAAAGGAGGCATATGATGAGAAAGATCCAAAGGATGTTGGCCGTGCTTGCGGCGTTTGTCCTGCTTGCAGCCTGCGGCGCCGCATATGCGGCGGGGGAATGGCATTGTCCCTATTGCGGGCAGCTGAACGACCGTAATTTCTGTGTATCCTGCGGCGCACTGAGGCCGGAGGAACCGGTCTGGACAAAGGACGACATAGCCGATCCCGCCCTGGCGGCGTCCATCCTGGGAATCGGCGGGGACCTGCTTCTGGAAATGACGGTGGATTTTGAGGAAAATCTGTTCTTTTCAACGTATGACGTAGATATGTACCTTGACGGCGCGTATCTGGCCACGCTGCCTCACGGTGTTGATTATCATGCGTACTTCAGCGTACCGCAGGGGAAACATATCCTGACCTTCTGTGAAAACGGCAACCATCAGGTGTATGGCGAAACGGGCCTGGCCATTTACAGCAGGACGGCTTATTCCTGCAGGATCCAGGCAAAAAGCGGCCAGGTGAAGATATCCAACGAAAAGGTGTCCGATCCATTCTCTTCTGTGCCGTCCATGTCCATCGACAAGTACATGGCTTCCTGCAGGATAGCGGATTATGGGGCCATTGCTGAAAACCCGCAAAAGAACAGGGGCAAAATGATCGCCGTTACCGGCAGGGTTCTGCAATCGGTGGAGGGCTGGTTCGAAATGTCTTTTTTGCGCGTAGAGGATGAAAATGGCTTCCTGTGGTTCGCATCGAGGCAGATGACCGGCGGTAGCTCCGGCCTGGATGCTTACGACACCGTAACGCTGTATGGAGAATGCACCGGACTGACCACCTATATCACCGTGGAGGGAGATTCGATCACGGTCCCGTCCATCGACGTAAAATATATCGCGCTGCACTGAGCAACAATAAACGCAGGAGGAAAAAGAAGTGAAAAAAGCATTGTCCATGGGCCTGGCGCTGATACTGTGGGCGGGCTGTGCGGCGGGGGAGACGGCCGCTGCGGTCAGGTATGAATTTGAAGACGGCGAATTGCACGGCAACGCCAGGGTAATGACCTCCGGAGGTCTCGGCTGGGTGGAGGGCCTGGCCAATGAGGGGGACGGCGTGACGGTGACGGTGAACGCGCCGGAGGACGGGTTTTACGACCTGACGGTCCGTTCGGCCAGCACCGGCGGTTACAAGGAAAACTACCTTCTCCTGGACGGCGAGCCCATCGGGAACACCGTGACCGAGGGCGGGACCTACGGGGAGCATTCAGTGTCCCATATTTATCTTACCGAAGGGGAGCACCGGGTGACGGTGTCCTCCTTCTGGGGTTACGTCAGGCTGGACTGCCTCACGGTGACCCCTTCCGAAGCTCTGCCGGAGGATATGTATGACGTGCCCCCGACGCTGTGCAATCCCTCCCCATCCGCCGAGACCCAGGCCCTGATGGATTGGATGTGCGATATTTACGGCGAAAAGATGATCTCCGGCCAGTACCTGGATGAAAACCAGTACGGCCTGGAGCTGAAGGCCGTCGCATCTGCGACGGATGGGCTGTTTCCCGCCATGGTGGGGCTGGACATGCTCAATTATTCACCTGCATCCGTCAGTCTCGGTACCCGGCCTACGTCGGTGGATCAAGCCATCGAATACTGGCGCAAGGGCTATATCCTGACCATGTGCTGGCACTGGGTGCCGCCGGTGAATTACCTGAACACAAACGATAATTCCTGGTGGGGCGGCTTTTATACCAGGAACACCACCATCAGCCTGGAAAAGATCATGAACGGGGAGGACCAGGAGGGATACGACCTGCTGGTGCGGGATATGGACGCCATCGCCGAACAGCTCAAGCGCCTGCGGGACGCCGGGGTGCCGGTTCTGTGGCGGCCCCTGCACGAAGCCAGCGGCGGCTGGTTCTGGTGGGGCGCTTCGGGAGCGGAGCCCTATATCAAACTCTACCGTCTGATGTACGAACGCTACACCGGCGTTCACGGCCTCAATAACCTGATCTGGGTGTGGAATGGTCAGAACGCCGCCTGGTATCCCGGGGACGACGTGGTGGACATCATCGGTACTGATATCTATGCCGGAAATCACGCCCACGATTCCCAGAGCGCTTCCTTCCTGAAGTGCCGGGAGACCACCGCGGCGAAGAAGCTGGTCATGCTGTCCGAATGCGGCTGCGTGCCCTCGCCGATCAAATGCCGGCGGGACGGCACCATGTGGAGCGCATGGGCGGTATGGAATTCCGAGTTCGTGCAGGTGGGCGGCAAATACAACGATGCGTATACCTCCGCTGACGACCTCAAAATGTTCTATGGGCAGGATTTCGTGGTGACCCTTAAAGACGTGCCTGACTTTGGCCGATCTCCGGCGGAGAGTGGGGAAGGGGAGACCGCGGGTAATGAACTCACCTGGGAGTTCACTGATGCGGTCCTGACCGGCAATGCCCGCCTGGGCGGGGGCGGCGTGCAGCTGTGGGGCAATGACGAGGGGGATACCGCTGCCCTTACCGTGTCCGTCCCCTCCGACGGCGATTATCGGCTGACCGTTGTCCAATCCGGCATCGGCGGAGGAAAGGAGAATTACCTGTTCGTTGACGGCGAAAAAATCGGCAATACCGTCGTCCAGGGTGAAGAGGAGGAAGCCTGTGAATTCGGCGTCGTTCCCCTGACCGCGGGTGAACACGAGATCAGGGTTGGCGCCTTCTGGGGTTGGACCACCCTCAGATCCCTCATCCTTGCTCCGGTGGAGGCCGGCGGCCTGCGGGTGGAATTTGAGGACGGCGAGCTCATGGGCAATGTAAAGATCGCCCCCCGCGCCGGCGAGATCTGTGTGGAGCTTGCCTCCAACGACGAGACCGACGGCGTCCGCGTCACTTTTATGGTGGAGGAGGAAGGGGATTATGACCTGATCCTCATCCAGGCGGGGATCGGCGGCTATAAGGAGAATTACCTGACCCTGGATGGGGAACGGATCGGCAACACCGTGGTGCGGGGGACCGACATGGAGGAATGCGTCACGGGGCCTGTGCATCTTGCCGCAGGAGAGCACGAGGTAATTGTCACCTGCTTCTGGGGCTGGACCGATCTGGATGCTCTGGTGATCTTGCCCGCTGCCGGGAAGTGAACGGAAACAACGCTGAATACAGAAAACGGTGAACACGGATGCTTTTCTGTGTTCACTTTTTTTCGATCCGTCCCGGGTATGCCGACGGAACAGGTCATACGCAGACCGGGGAGAACGGGTCATCAAACACATCAACTTCGGCATTGCCCGGCAGGCAAATAAACGATTTGATGTCAAATGTATGCAAGCATAAGAAAAGCGCCTCCGAAGAAGCGCTCTGCTGCGGGATCATTTCAACATTTCTTTTTTACCGGGTAACAGATCTCCGTCACAAATTCATCCGGGTCCTGTGTCTCGTGGGGGCTGACGTGGTAGATGTTGAACATCGGCTCCGCGGGTTCATAGCCGTTGGCTTCCATCCAGGAGATGACCGCGGTATAGACATCCGTGATCTGTGTGTAGCTGCCCTGGTAGGTGCAGCTGGCGACGGTCACCTCCGGAAGAGTGCGGAACCTGACGTGCGCTGTATCAGGATAGTTTCCTTTGACGGTCTTCCAGGCCATCATCTCCACGTTCTCTTCCTTATACTCCCCGTCGAGGTAAGTCACCGCGCACAGGCAGGGATCGTCCTCCACAAGATCCATCCGGCAGGTTTCCTCTGCCAGCCTGCCCCAGATCATTCCCTCGTCTTCATAGCGGGGGATGGTCATCCGGACGGTCGCGGCATAGCGTTCGGGTATCGTCTTGAGCGTTACATTGTAGCTCATATCTTCTTCCTTCCTCAGCCTTTTTCGGGCTGTGTCCAGAAGCGTCATCTTGTGTTCCGTATCCTTAAGAGATCTCTCCAGTTCCTCCCAATGGGCAGAGAAGAAGCGCTCCGGCTTCTCCCGGTCATCATAGGCTTCGAGGATCCTGACGATATCCGCAAGGGAAAAGCCCATATCTTTCAGCGCGGCAATGCGGCCCGCTGTCGGAAGCTGGTCTTCTCTGTAATACCGGTAATCTGTATAGCGGTCGATCTCAGCGGGCTTCAAAAGGCCGATCTCATCATAGTGGCGGAGCATCCTGACGCTGACCCTGGACAGCTTTGAAAATTCTCCGATTTTCAGCATGGCGGTACCTCCTGCTGTCGTTTCATTTGAGCTCAGGCAAATGATAATGCCTGCCACAGTGTGAGAGTCAAGGGGGGTATTGCAAATTTCTGTGTTTCGGGATGTCAACGTAAAAAGCGGGCCGGAGCGGTTTTTCTTCCAGAGCCGTTCCCTTGCCCGCCGGGTCAACTTATGCAGGTCATGAAGCGCTCATCCTTCCGTGGCATATGCCCTCAGCGTTTTTCTCCGCTCATGTCACCGTGAATTCCGTCCAATCGATATGGTTGTATTTCATCACATCGTCAGCTTTCTTCATGCCGTATTTTTCGTAGAATGGCACGGCGTTTTCGTTGGCGACCAGGTATACGGCGATATCCTTTTCGCCTCCGGCCAGCTGATGGGCGGTGCGCAGCAGGCGTTTTCCGATGCCCCGGCGGGTATAGTCCCGGTCTACCCCCAGGTCGGTGACGTACAGCCAGTAGGCAAAATCCGTCAGGGCGAACAGCATGCCCACCAGCAGGCCCTGCTCGTCGCGGGCGGTCAGGCTGATGGAAACGGAATTCACCAGCCGGGCGATGCGCTCCTCAAAACGTTCCTTCGGATACTGCGATCCCAGGTCGGTCCGTTTGAGAAAACCGACGTATTCCTCCGCCGTGACCCTCTCTTCCCGCACCGTGATCACGGGTCTGCGGTCCTTCAGGTACGCCTCAAACTCCGGCGTCCTGCTCCAGTAGCGGACGCCCCAGTTTTCAAAGCTCCATTCGTCCGTGTATTCATTGCATTCGTAATCCACGTACCAGATCAGCCCGTCCCGCACCACAAAATTGGTGGGGAAATAATCGATATTCAGCCCGGCGGCTTTTGCCTTCGCAGCCATGTCCCGCACCTGGTCAAGATATGGTTCCGCGGAAGCGCCGTCCCGGACCAGGCGGAAGACGGTAGGTCCTTCGACGTATTCCTTCACGACGATCTCGGCGTCCGGGTCGACGGCCAGCATCTGTGGAATGCGTATGCCCGCCGTCATCAGGCGCTCATGATCCCGAAGCTCCGCTTCGATCTTATTCCCGAAGGTATAGTAATCGCAGGGTTCATGATGGATCTGCTTTACCACCGCATGACGGCCGCCGCATTCCGCAAGATAAGAATATCCGCCTTTGCCGCGGCCCAGCAGCCGGAGAATGCGATAGGTTTTTCCCCTTACGGTCACAGTAGCTTCCATGATCAGCTCCTCCTTACGAGATCCGCGGTTTCCTTTTCCAGCAGGCGGAACACATTGGCGATCAGGTAGCCGTCGGCGACGGCGTGATTCATCCTGACGCTGACGGGCATCGTTTTCCTGCCGCCTTCCTCCCGGTACCTGCCCCAATTGACGATGGGAAGGAAATACAGATAGCCGTCAGGGAGTTCGATGTTCAGCGAGTCATAGGAAAGCCAGGAAATATAGGATGCGTCAAACCAGTTGGGATGGTTCGCGGCGTCCAGGCCGTATTCCCGCGTAAGCTTCGCCCGCTCCACGTCCTCCAGGGCATGACGGTAAAACCAGGGGTAGTCTTCCCTGTATTCCGTATACACCGGGGTGCAGGTCTCGGTGTCCTCATGAAACACGTACTGGGTCGGGTGGATCACGTCATAGCATATCAGTTCATCCGTCTGCCACAGATAGGCCATCCGGTAATCCTCCCGGGAATTGAGCGCCTTGGAGAGGATATAAAGAAAGTTGATATAGAACTTGGTCCCCGTTCTTTTGCTGTGCTCCGCGAGGGCCGTAACGTCGATCCGGGCGGTCATGGAGGTGGAGCATTTGCAGTCCTGGGTAAAATGGCGGTAGACTCCTTTGCGGTAATAGGTCTCTTTGTCAATGATCCTGTAATTCAATTTTGATCCATCTCCTGTTCCGTTATCAGGGCGGCGATCTCCGAGAGGTCGCCGTGTTCCAGGATGCAGTTCCGCACGGCTTTCCGGCGCAGAGCCCTGCGGATGAGGGCGGGATCGTACAGGGAAAGGACCTCCGGGAGCGAACGTTTTGTAATGGCATTGATACATTTCAGTATTTCCGTATCGAGCCTTTTCCGTTCCGCTTCTTCAGGAGGATAACCGCATCCGAAGGGTCCGTCAAACAGCTTGTCCAGTGTGCATTGCAGGTTGATCTCCCCAAGCCAGCCGTAATTGAGCCCCAGGGGCAGGGAAACAGCGTTCCCTCCGTTGATCCGCCCGAAGAGAAAGGCGTCCTGCGGGGTTTGTACGAAGCCGCACATCACACCCGGCAGGCTGTTGCAGGCCAGCATCATCCCCTGACCGGACGAGCAGCCGGTCACGATAAAGTCTACCGCCCCGCAGCATATCAGCAGACTGATGCTCAGGGCTGTCTCAATGTAGGAAAACGAGATGTCCTCATTCGGGAAAACTCCTAAATTGATCACTGTATCCTGTCGATCGTTATGTTCTGCAGCCTGAAGGGTACAGCGGTAAAGCGCTTCGTTTTTGCTTTTTTGCGATGAAGCCTGGATCACGCCAATTCTCATATGCCGCCTCCTGATCCCGGTGCTCCGTCTGAAACGGCCTTGTTAATCATATCATTATATTTAAGGATCGCATATGCCAAAGTATCCTTCCGCAGAAGACAAACGCGCCTTTTAAAAGCAATGCGCAAAAATCTGCTCTGCACAATCCGCCACCGACATGCTGTGTGTGTCCACTGTCAGGTCGTAGCCGTCCTTTGGAAAGAGGTACGCGGCGGAGGCCTGCGCGGAGCCCGGACATCGGTTCCCGCGCGCCGTCTCCCTTTTGCGCAGAACCTCCGGAGGGCATGACACGAGTATCTTCCATATCCTGCAGCCCTGAGACGCATGCGCCAGCTGGTCAAAGATGCGCTTGCTTGTGATCACGTGATCCACGATCACACCGGCCGCGGTCTCAAGGGATGCCGCTGCCGCCTCACACAGGTCCGGCGAGATATTGTACACGTCCTCTTCATAGACGGCGTCCTGCGCGTTCATGGTCAGGAAGCCGTCGATAGAAACGATATCATATCTTTCGCCCCGTTTTGCCAGGATCAGCTCCTTAAGAAGCTTTGCCAGCGTGGACTTTCCGCTGCTGGAGGGTCCGTTCAAAAGAAGCACATGTTTATCCATAACAGTTCTCCGATCCTGTCAAACACATGCGATTCCCAGGGTCACAATGGTTTTTCATAGCAAAGGAAGTGCTGATCATACATGCGGCATTCACCGGCTACGCGAAAACCGATATGGGCATAGGACCGGATCGCCGTGATATTATCCCGGTTGACAAGGATATGGACGCTTTTGAAGCCCCGCTGCTTCAGCACCTCCAGGATATGTACCACCATCCGCCGGGCAAGTCCCCGGTTCTGCCAGGCGGGCAGGACCGCAAGCCGCGCGTATTCGCCGCCGGGCAGCAGCGAGGGCGTCCAGCAGTCCAGGCGGTCGACGTCGGCGTCCTCTTCCACCGAGATGGCCGCGATGATTTCGCCGGCCGCGTTTTTCATCACGAACAGCCCCTGCCTTTTAAGATCCGCCGCGATCGTTTCTGGTCCGGGATAGTCCTCGTTCCAGAAGCAGTACTTCCGCCCGATCTGCTCACGGTACAGACGCAGGACGCCGTCGGTATCCTGCGCTGTAGCCATCATGATCCGATGATCCATTATAACGCCCCTTTCCGAAAGGCTCAGCCTGTTACCTGATAGCGCAGCCGCACATAGGATCCCTGCAGTCGGGAGGCTTCGATCAGACGCAGGACGCCCAGCTGGGACAATTCATCCGCTGACCGAAGCGACCGTCCGTCGATCAGCGTGGAGGTGTCTTTTCCGCCGATCAGCGCCGGGGCGACGACGATGTCAACAAAATCGAACAGCTTTTCCCGCAGGAAAAGGCAGTTCACTGTTCCGCCGGACTGGACGGTCAGCCGGTCGCAGCCGAAATCTTCTTTCAGTGCCGACAGCGCGTCAGCAAGCGATAAGGTTTCCTGAAAGACGATATGAAGGTTATCCTCGCTGACGCTGAAAGCCGGATGATCCGGGTTGGTCGTGATCAGGACGAACTGCCTGGATCTGGCACAGAAATACCGGACGCCGTGTTCATTCAGGTGGTGATCGTCCAGCAGGACGAAGGAAACAGGGGTCTTCGCGGGCATTTCTTTTGTGTTGGCCCCCATCTTCGCCTGGACGCGGCCTGTGTTGAAGGACCACAGATCGGTGGTCTGCTCGATATCATAGTATTGGTGCAGCCCTTCCTTCAGTCCGTTGATCCGCGGGAAATCCTGGTCCACATCCATTTCATCCGTTGCGCCGGTGCTGATCTTCCCATCGACGGACATCAGCATAAACAATGTCGTGATCGGTCTGTTCATTGTTTTCGATCCTCCCGTTTCCGAAGATAGAACAGGCGCCTAAGTTCGTTTGCTTCCCCCGGCCACGCAAAATGATCCAGCTGTTCCACGGCGTACCAGGGTGAAAAGATCTGTTCCCATTCTTCGTCCGTGCGGGAAACGAGCCGAAGAACGCCGTCCAAATACAGTCTTTTTCCCTCTACCAGTTCCAGGCCTTTCGAGGCCGCGGTTTCCGGAGACAGGTAATAATTCAGCCCGACGATCACGCTGCCGTCCCGCTTGATGACACGCGCCGACTCCCGGATGATCTCTTCCGCTGTTTCCGGCGGGATCACATCCAGCACATTGGAGCAAAAAAACCCGTCATATGTTTCGGAGGACAGGCTTTTGAGCCAGCCGGGCGCGGCATGGTCAAACCGGATCCGGTCGCCGACCCCATAGCGCTCGGCGCAGAGCCGGGCAGACTCCAAAGCGGAGGGAGCGGCGTCCGCGGCGATGATGTCGGCGCAGCCGCTTTTCGCGGCGATGATCGCGGCCCAGGCTGTTCCGCAGCCATAGTCCAGGATCTTTTTTCTTTTGCCCAGGGAACAGGCCGCCCGGAACAGCTTTTCCGAAGGGGCCAGGTCTTTCCAACTGTCCTCTCGCCGGTCCCGGATCTGCGTCTTTTGTTCTTCTGACAGGGCGAAAGCCCGATCCCAATAAGCGATCAAAGCCCGGTTGTCCCATGAGGCGCTGTTTGTCTGCATCTTTCAGTATCCTTTCCCGGCACAGATATGGAAAAGCGGGCGCTGCCCATGGTTCCGTTCGCCCGAGGACCATCCTGAAAAGGTGTGTGACTTTTCGGTCACTAATTATAGTGAACGAAAGGTCACTTGTCAATCCGTTTATGTTTTTGAGCTTCTGCTGGTAAACGGACGGCAAGGAGAGCCGACGAGGAAGGGGATCTTGATGCTTTTCCGCGCCTTTGGAACGCGTGACCCATCCTTCTTGTGCGCCGCCTTCAGCCGAAGGGATCTTATTTTGCCTCCCATGCCGCTTGTTTCCGTATGACTGCGGGAGGGAACCTCATCCGTCAGCGCCTGCGAGGGGGCGGCCACCTTCCCCGTGCGGGGTGTCCGCTGTCATGGGGTGCCCGACGTAGGCGGGCGGGGTGCCTCATGACCCTATGACCTTATGACTTCATGACCCCAGCGGAGAGGGTATCCACCCGGCATCAGAGCTTTTCGGAGAAGTCAGCCAGCACCTCAGAGATCCTGATCTGCTGTGGGCAGACCTGTTCGCAGCTGCGGCACTGAAGGCAGGCCTGGGGCCGCTTGTCCTCCGGAAGCGCGCTGAGGGCCATCGGGGCGATGAAACCGCCGCCGGTGTAGGCGTGCTCGTTGTACAGGGCGATCAGGTGTGGGATATCCAGGCCCTGGGGACAGTGGCTGACGCAGTAATGGCAGGCGGTGCAGGGCACCGTCCCGGAGGAAAGCATTTTGTCCGCGATGCCAAGGAGGGTTTCCATCTCCGTGCCGTTCAGAGGCCGGTCGTCGGAGAAGGTGCGCAGGTTCTTTTCCAGCTGTTCCATATCGGACATGCCGGAAAGGATCATTTTGACCGATTTTAAGCTCTGCAGGAAGCGGAATGCCCAGGCGGCGATCTCCTCGTCCGGCCGGAGCGTCTTCAATTGACGCTCGAGATCCGGGGCAAGCCGGGCCAGCTTGCCGCCCCTCAGCGGCTCCATGACCCAGACCGGGATCCGCATTTCGTCCAGCAGGGCGACCTTTTCCCTGCCGCCCTGGAAGGTCCAGTCGAGGTAATTGAGCTGCAGCTGGCAAAATTCCATGTCATTGCCGTACGCGTCCAGGAAGCGCTTCAAAACGGGCATGGCCCCGTGGCAGGAAAAACCAAGGTGACGGATCCGGCCGTTTTTCTTCTGTTCTGTCAGGTAAGAATAAATACCGTATTTTTCGTCGTCCAGATAGGCGTCGATGTTCATTTCGCATACGTTGTGGAACAGGTAAAAATCGAAGTATTCGACATTCAGCTTTTTGAGCTGTGTTTCAAAGATCTCCTTCACCCGGCCCCAGTTGGAGGGATCGTAGCCGGGGAACTTGGTGGCCACGAAAAAGCTGTTCCTGGGGTGGCGGGAAAGAGCTTTGCCCATCGCCGTTTCGGAATTTTCCCCATGATAGCCCCAGGCTGTGTCATAATAATTGATGCCGCCCGCCATGGCGGTGTCCACCATGCGCGTGACGGCCGCCTGGTCTACGCGGCTGTCGTCCCCGTTTATCACGGGCAGGCGCATGGCGCCAAAACCCAGGGCGGAGAGCTTCAGCCCCTGAAAATCGCGATAGATCATTGGTTTGCCTCCCTTGTATCATTTATGCAATCAATGGAGCCTCACAGCGGCTCCGGTGGAACGGGTTCCTTTTTTGATCGTATTTCCGGTCTGCGCCGGAGGCGTTACTCGGCGGGGGATGGGAAGAAGGAGCCAAGCAGCAGGGAAGGGTACATATAATCCATGGGGTTCAGGTCCCTCCGGCCCGGTGAAAAGGTGGCCGCGATCCAGACGGTGCCGCCCTTGCGGGCGTACAGGCGGAAGGTGCGGATGATGCCGTCACCCAGGCGAAAGCTGAGGGAGACCAGCTGCGCCGCGTCCAGCCCGTGAGCCTGGGCGTAAGGGCCCATGACCAGCGGGGCCAGGGGGAAGAAATTCAATTCCGCCGGTTTGCCTTCGACTCCCCGCGGGATGGGCAGCATATCTTCGGCCGGGGACATTGCCCAGTTCCCGGCCATCACCTTGACGACCCGTTGGCGATGCGTTTCCGTCGCCTTGGGGGACATCCGGACTGTGGAAACATAGGACCAGGCCCTGTTGGAGCCGCTGTGAAAGATACGTCGGGTGTATGATGAAAAAAGATCGTCCGCTGGCAGCGACTCCGTGACGGAGCCTTTCAGGTCGTCCCGGAATACCTTGCACATATAGCCGTCCTCAGCGTAGTTGACGCAGGCCATGCTCTTTTCCTGCGCCGTCAGGTGGTATGGATAGCGCAGGTATTCCGGGATGCTGCTGTCGGCGGACGCTTTGCGGGCCAGGGATTCCAGTTCGTCGTGCCATGGTTCGTGCGCCGCGGGGATCTGTGGTTCGTTCCGTTGAAAGAGCCGGTCAAAAAACCCCATATATTTTTCCTCCATGATCGATGATCCGTGTCATGTTATTCAGTAAGATCCGCGAAAGCCGCGGTGCGCTGATCGGCAGGGATCGGCCGCCCCGCTGGCCCGGTCCCAGACGCATCATGACAAATTCCTGCCAGTGTCCCTTCCGGGTGTGGAAGCCACGGGAGATCCTGCCATATTCATAAAAGCTTATGTGCTTTTGTCTGTGCGCGGTGAAACGGAGAAAAGGAAACGCTCAAAGCGGGCGTGAAGCCTGGATATGGCTTCCCTGCTGACAGGGTCATCCGGCCGCAGCATATCGAAAGCGTGCATATCGGTGTGAAAGACGTCCGCTTTCGCTTCGATGCCTACAGTCCGCAGGTTTTCGACATATTGCAGCGTTTCGGAATAAAAAGGCTCGCCGTCACCCACGAAGGTGTAGCAGGGCGGCAGGCCCCTGAAGTCGGTCTGCTGCGCGGGAGAGGCATAGGGGGAAACCGCTTTGCCCGCGTTCCGGCGCAGGTAGATTCGCCAGCCGAGATGGTTCCTGCGGGTGTTCCATACCTGCCCATGGTTGTCCCGGGAGCTTTCCGTGTCAAGATTGCTGAGCATGGGATACAGGGGTATCTGGAAGTCTACGCGGATCCCCCGGTCCCGGGCCATCATGCACACTGCCGCGCACAGGCCGCCGCCCGCGCTTTCGCCCCCGACCATAATACGGTCAAAGCCGAAAGAATGCCGGTAACGGTCCATATATTCCAGCACGGAGAAGCAGTCGTCGGCTGCGGCGGGATACGGATGGAGCCACGCCAATCGGTATCCTGGTGAAAAGACCGTCACCCCGTACCTGCGGACCAGATCGGCGCCGCGGCTCATGTAGACCATTTCCTTCATGCCCGTGATATACCCGCCGCCGTGGATCCATAAAAGGCCCGCCTGAGCGGGAGCGGCGGACGCCGGACGGAGGATCAGCGTCGGAACGCGTCCGACGCGGGCCTTTTCCACGGTCAGCGACCGATCGGGCCTGAGGCGGATATTCATCGGATCACACATGCCTCCTGTTCAGGGTCCGGTCTGTATAAAAGGCGGCCTCATATGACGGATGGGCATAGCCGGGACCGGGAGGTTTTTTCCCCTTGCCGCTGTTTGCCATTCATGAGGATTGTTATCCATTTTAGGCATATTTTTCCGTGATGTCAACCCGATTCCGGCAGGAAGAAACAGGGGAAAAACACAGGAAAAACAGCGTTTTACTTATACTGATCATTTTATACGGCCAATGCTGTTTTAACAGCGCCGAAGGCGCTTATGAGATCGCATGGGACGTCACGCAGCGCAAAGCGCCGCATGGAGCGGGCGTGAGTATTGGGCGCGCGGGGCACGATTGCGCAAAGGTGTCTTCCTGTGGTAGTATAGAAGAGGATAAAGAAAAAAAGAACGCGGCGTGACATTCCCGCGAGGTGAACGAAAATGACAGGCCATCATGAACTGCGCTGTACGATCCATCCGTTCGGTTCCCTGGCTCCGCTCCGCTTTGTGGTCGTCTGCTCCTTCTGCCGGGGCCAGCTTCTGCTAAGCTACCACAGCGGCCACAGATCCTGGGAAACACAGGGAGGGCATATCGAGGAAGGCGAAACGCCCGAGGACGCCGCAAGGCGGGAACTGTATGAGGAAAGCGGCGCAAGCGATGCTGATCTCATTCCTGTGTGCGACTATTACGCGTATGATTCGGAAGGTGCGTCCAACGGACGGGTCTACGCGGCCTTTGTCCGACGGCTTGAGGCGCTGCCGGCTTGTGAGATGAGCGCCGTACGCTTATTTGACTCTTTGCCGGAAAACCTGACCTATCCTCTTGTGACCCCGGTCCTGTTTCGGGAAGCCGAGAAAAGGACAGGGGGAAGATCAAAGGACTGCGGGACGGAGATCTACGCGGATATTTCAGACCGTACGCTTAACTGGTACCGGAAAAACGCGGGAAAGTTTATCGCCGACACGGCGGAAGCGGATATGACAGAGATGTATGACGCGTTTCTCGCCAATGTGCCCTCCGGGGGGCGCGTTCTGGACCTGGGATGCGGGGCGGGCGCCGCTTCGCTGCATTTTATGCGCCTGGGATATGACGTGCTGGCTGTGGACGGCTGCCTGGAAATGTGCGAATACACCCGCCGCCGCGTTGGTTGTGACGTCCGCTGCCTGCGGTTTGAGGAGCTGGAGTTCTCGGACGAATTTGACGGTGTATGGGCCTGCGCTTCCCTGCTGCATGTACCCGGAGATACCCTGCCCCGTGTGCTGCGCCTTGTCCGGCGGGCTCTGAAGGATGACGGCGTTTTGTATGCTTCATTCAAATACGGGGGAGAGGAAAGGGTGTCGGACGGCAGATTTTTCTGTGACTTTACGGAAGACACTCTGCATGCCCTGGCGGAGGAGGCGGGAGGTTTTCGGGATATTGACCTGCGGACGACGTTTGACGTCCGTCCCGGCAGGGGGAGCGAACGCTGGGTCAATATGATCTGCCGTGCCCAGCCGGGGAAAAAACTCTGAAAACCGTTCCCTTATGTTGAAAACATCGCTTCAGGACGCGGGGAGGTCAGTGCAGTGAACTGTCGTCCCCGGTGTTGAGCTTCTTTTCCACCCGGTTAAGCGTGTCAAAAAAACGGTGGGTGGCCACAGCCGGCCCCATCAGCGGAAGCCCCAGGACGTTCCACAGGAACATGTGCCGCCAGGAAGTGTACGGCCCGGGGACACCCAAACTGAGGGCGATATCCTTCAGTTCCTCAGCGATCCGCGCCATCCACACCAGCGGGTAAATGAACAGTGTGGGGATGCCCAGCAGATAGGCTTTCCAGTAACGCGTCGTCGGGTGGCCCAGGACCATGTCGATCTCGTCCTGCAGGCCGCCAAAGGGCATATAGAACAGGAAGAACAGCCCCGCCGAGAAAAAATCGACGAAGCCCAAAAGGAATCCCGGCCTGTTCGTGTGCTTGAATTTCATTTCTTTTTTCCTCTCATTCGTGGGGCGGCAAGCGGGTAGAATAAAGGCAAAAAATTGGCCGGGTACGGCCGAAAGGTGGAGAACGTATGATCGTCGGAGTAATGATCGAACTGGCAGTCGGACTGCTTTGTATTACTTTGGGAATGCTGGTGTGGAAGAAGCAGAAGATCTCACTTCTGCACGACTATCATTATCAGTATGTGAAGCGGGAAGACATCCCCGCGTACACCAGACAGGCGGGGATCGGAATTGTTATTGTCGGGATCGGGATAGCTGCCGCAGGGATTCTTGATCTGGTCCTTTCGCGTTTCTGGTGGGTGCCGTTGGCGGCCGGTATCGTCCTGGGCCTGGCGCTGCTGATCAGAGCGCAGCGTAAGTACAACAGACCCGGATCAGCGGAGGAATGACATGGTCGGGAAATACAGGGTGATCACCCTTTGCGGAAGCACACGATTCAGGGAAGCCTTCATGGAAGCTCAGAAACGCTTGACGCTGGAGGGAAATATCGTCATCAGCGTGGGCCTGTTCGGCCATTCCGGCGACAGCGAGGTGTGGACCGAAGGCACCAAGGAAATGCTGGACGACATGCACAAACGGAAGATCGACATGTCCGACGGGATCTTCGTCATCAACGTCGGCGGGTATATCGGGTCCAGCACCCGGTCGGAGATCGCTTATGCGCTCTCGACCGGGAAGGACGTGGAATACCTGGAGAAAGAGGATTGAGAGGACGGACGGCGGACAAAGACCCTAAGGACCCAAATATGGGTCAGTCCTTATGCGCCTGCATATACCTGTCCATGTCTTCGGCGATCTTTTTGGAGAAGGCCACGGCGGCCACGACGGTCTTCGCGCCGGTGACCACGTCCCCGGAGGCGAACACGCCGGGCATGGTGGTCTCGCCGCCGTCGGTGGTGGCCAGGTTGCCGCGCTCGTTCAGGTGCAGCTCCCGGTCGCGGTTCACCAGGCGGTCCTGGGGCACCTGGGAGATGCAGACCATGATGGAATCGGCTTCGTACAGCTTTTCCGTCCCGGGAACTGAGACAAATCCGCCCTTTCCGTCGTCAGCGATATCCTCCAGGACGATGCCGTCGTCGGTGATGCGGACAGGGGATTTCATATATACGAAGTCCACGCCGTCCACCACGGCCATTTCGAATTCGTCGGCGGAGGCGTTGGCCTTGTCGCCCCGGACATAGACGGTGACCGCCCTGGAGCCGTGCCTTACGGCGGTGCGCGCCACGTCCATGGCGGCATTTCCGGCGCCGATGACCGCTACCTTCTCACCCAGGCGGTATACGTCCGGGTTGTTCAGGTAATTGATGGCGTAGAATACGTTGCCGAAAGTCTCCCCGGGGATGCCCAGCTTGCGGGGCCTCCAGGCGCCGGTGCCGATAAACACGGATTTATACCCGTCATCCAGCAGGTCCCGGATGCTGGTGGAGCCGCCGATGGAGAAATTGGGCCGGAAAAGGATCCCCATCTCCCGCATCTTTTCCTGGTAGCGGTCCAGGATGGATTTGGGCAGGCGGAATTCCGGGATGCCGTAGCGCAGGATCCCGCCGATTTTGTCCCGGGTCTCGAACACCGTTACCTTGTAACCCTTCTGGGCCAGCTTGATGGCGATGGTGATGCCTGCGGGTCCGGCGCCGATGACGGCGGCTTTCATGCCGTTGGGGGGAAGCATATCGATCTTCAGCCGGTCAAAGCAGGAATCGGAAATGTAGTTTTCGATGGCGGAGATGTGCACCGGCTCGCCCTTGATGCCGCGGACGCAGTGGCCCTGGCACTGGCCGGCGTGGTTGCACACCAGGGAACAGACCACCGACAGGGGATTGTTTTCAAACAGCATGGCAGCGGCAGTCTGCATATCATGTTCCCGGAACAGGCGGATCATTTCCGGGATGTTGGTATGGATGGGGCAGCCCTCTTCCATACAGCGGGGTTTTTTGCACTGCAGGCAGCGGTTTGCTTCTTCAATGACATGTACGGCCATGGTACGCCTCCGGTATGATTGATTTGGTAACTTTACAATACATCATTTTTGCGCGATTGGCAAGGACCGATTTGGCAGCCCCGGCCGCAGGATCACTTTGGCGCATTCAGGTAAGGCAGGGATCCATAGTCCGGGATGTCTGCCATGTACAGGTTGATATATCCTTCGATATCGGAGGCGTACAGTACCCTCTTCCCGTCGGGGGTAAAACAGGGGTGAGGATGGGAATCCTGAAAATAAAAGCTGGAATCGTGCATGCACAGCACCCTGGGCGCGTCAAAGCGCGTCCCTTCCCGGCGGATCAGCTTGACGGCTTTTCCCGCGTCGGTAACGATCATGTTCGTATCCAGCGAAAAAACGTGGTCCGGGGATTGCATGGGTCCGTTCAGGGCTTCGATCTCTCCGGTGCCGTCATAGCGGATGAAGCCGGTCCAGGTGGTGCGCGTCCGGCCGCCCGGATCGGGGATGTGTACCTGGTACCCCACGGTCTTCCCGTCCTGCAGCCAGTATTCATGGCCGATCATTTCGCCATCCTGCCTGCGGGGCCGCAGTCTGGCAGCTTTGCCGGTGCCGGTATCCAGTACCCATATGCGGTGATCCACCCGATCCCATGGGCCTTCGTGACAGAAGGTGAGGATGCCTTCCAGTGTGGGAGAGGGATTGATGTGGCCCACCCAGCAGCGTTCCTCCCATACTTTGTCGCAGCGGCCCGTATCCAGGTCGATCCGCAGGATAATGCACAGGGGCCTGGCTGCGAAGGTCTCCTCGAAGCCCACGTAATTGGCGCCCATCCGGGTGAAGATCCGCCGGCTCAGGTCTTCGGTGAGACCGATATAAATGGCCTTTCCGCCCGCGCCCGTGATACCGCCGCCCACGTTCAGCACCCCGCTGTCAGACGAAAATCTTCCGTCCCGGGGCGCGACGAAGATCGGCCGGACGCTGAGGTCCTCAAGGCTCAGGCCGTACAGGCAGCCGTTCTGCCAGTAATAGGTTTCATTCCGCTCCCGGTTGACGTGCTTCGGGATGCGCACGGGGCCTTTTCGGGGGTCGGAAAAGTCGGTCAATTGGGCGATCTCCCCGCTTTCCAGGTCAAAGGAAAACAGGTTGGTCACGTTTTCCCTGTCTGAGGTAAAGATGAATCTGCGTCCCCCGTCGTACCATGCGTTTTCGGTGAAATAGGGGTGGACGCTATGCCCCTTGTAGCCGGTCAGCTTATGGACCTTTGCCCCGCTGACCCGGTCTGTGTATTCGGTGCGTTCGGGAGCGTAAATACGGTATGGCTTCATGGCTGTGATCCTTTCTTTTCAGCGATTTGCAGGGCCGGTCAAGCCGCGGACATAGGGGATGTTCGTCTTTATCATCATATCATAAGAAGAGAAAAAAACAAAGCGGGCGCGGGCGAGACGATGCATCGCCCCTTGAACTGCCTCAGAAATAACGGGGGGATAATGATCGCCGCCTGATCCGCGCTGTTCGTGAAAAGCAAAGCCGCTTCCTGACGGGGGATATTTTTGCCGGGGCTGTGCTCCGCAGGATTGAAAACGCCCTCGGTTCATGCTAAAATGCTGACAAAGATTCGATAACTGACTGATGCGAGAAAAATTAACGTGCCGGGGAAAGGAATAACGGAAAACGGTTACCATGAGGAACCCGGCGCGGAATAGGAAAACCAAAGACGGAGGAGAGACGATGAAAAAGATCCTGCTGTTCCTGGCCCTGGCGGCAGTTGTTATCATATGCCGCGGTGACGTCCGGGCGGACGGTATCGGAGAAGAAAGGCTGCTGCCCCTGATCTCCATCAACACGGTGGATCCTGGAGAGGGTACCGCTTTTGTGACCGAACCCGTGAAGGCCAATGTTTCCGAGGCCATCGCCTCCTGGACGCCGGGCTATGTGATCCCGCCAGAACCCTATTATGTTGACTGCACCGTCACCTGTACCTGGACAGACGGAAGCGTCACTGTCGACGGGGCGGAAGCCCAGGTCAAGGTCAGGGGCAACTGGACCACAAGCTACGAGAAAAAGTCGCTGCGGATCAAGTTTGGGAAGAAGCAGTCCCTCTGTGGGCTCAACGGGGGAAGGGCGTTCAAAAACTGGGTGCTGCTGGCAGAATACAAGGACCTTTCGCTGCTGCGCAGCAAGGCGGGATTTGACCTGGCGCGCAGCATCCTGGGGGAAGGCCTGTACTCTTCCGACTGCATGCTGGCAGAAGTGAAGATCAACGGCGAATATTGGGGAGTCTATCTCCTGGCGGAGCAGCAGGAATGCGCGGAGGGCCGGGTGAGCGTGCCTGAGCCCGGGAAGGACGAAACAGGAACGGATGTCGGCTATTTCCTGGAGTTTGACGGGTACTATTACCTGGAGGACCGCCTTCATAGCTTTACGATCAACTATGCCGACTTCGCGCCGCTGCTCCCCTTTGCCGGCGATGCCGCGGTGCGGCCCTTCACGCCTCTTTCCACCGATCCTTCCAACAGGAACAACGTCGGATACACTGTCAAGAGCAGCATCCGCTCAGAGAACCAGCGCATCGCGATCCGGGATTTCGTCGGCAACGCGTACAGGATCATGTACGCCGCCGCTTATCAGGACACGGCCCTGGAGATGACCTCTGATTACCGGAGCACGGTGCCGGCGCAAAAGACGGCCCGGGAGGCGGTGGAGGCCGTGGCGGACGTCGGGTCTCTGGCTGATATATATATCCTCAGCGAGATCATCTGCGACCCGGACGTCTACTGGTCCAGTTTTTTTATCAGTGTTGATCTGAGCGAAAACGGGGATAAAAGGCTCCGCTTTGAAGCTCCGTGGGATTTTGACTCGTCCATGGGGAACCGCTATGTCTGCGTGGACGCAAAAGGTTTTCACGCGGCCAACGTGGTGGACGATGTTGACCACAGGTACAGGGCGATCAATCCCTGGCTTGCCGTGTTGATGGGGGAGGACTGGTTCCGGGAGATCGTCGCCGAAAAGTGGACGGCGCTCTATGACAGCGGGGCCCTCAGCGATACCGTCGGGATGATCCGAGCGGACAGCGTTACGTACAGGGACGCCTTCACGCGCAATTATGAGCGCTGGAGCAACATGGCGGACAAATCGCCGCTGGACTACGAATTGAACCGGGAAGCCTTCAACTGCAGGACGGAGGCGGAGTCTGCCGAACAGCTTGCTCACTGGCTTGAACGGAGGATCGCGTTCCTTAACGGATACTGGCATAAATAAGCGGAGAATAAAGAAGAGTCCTTGCTTGTTATTCCTGTGTGTTATGGGGAGGAGCGGGGCCGTGCACATCAAAAATTTTTTATCCCGGGTGAGGCTGGACGCCCGGAAGAAGGAAGACCGCATTATACTCAGCCTGGTGAACAACCTGTTTTCGGTGTCGCTGATCTCCCTGATGACCGTCCTGGCGGGATCGATCCTGGATGGCCTGATCATCAGCAACTTCCTGCATGAAACCGCCTTCGCCGCCTTCGGCCTCAGCAGCCCGCTGACCAACCTGATCGAGCTGGTGGGAAATGTGATCGCAACCGGGTGCATCGTGGCCTGCGGCAATCTGATCGGTGCGGGCAAGCCACGGGAGGCGAACAGGAGCTTTAACGCCTGCTTCACTTTGTGCGTAGGCGTCGGAGGAGCCGCAGCGGCGCTCTTGTTCGTTTTCCCACAGCTGACCGGACTCTTGGTATCAGGGAAGAACGGATCGGAGTTTGCGCCCCTTATGTTCCGGTATGTCCGGGGAATGGCGCTCTGTATTCCCGCCATGATGCTCACCGCCCTGCTGAACGGCATCGTCCAGATGGACGGAGACAAAAAGCGGGTGCTGGCGGGCGCTTACGTGATCTGCGGGGTGAACCTGGCCGGAGACCTGCTGGTGGTCACCCTGACGGACTGGGGGCTTTTCGGCGTGGGCGTGGTCACCAGCGTCAGCTATCTGTGCGGCATGCTGGTCCTGCTGGGACACTTCCTGCGGCATGAATCCATTTTCCGTCCCGGATTCTCGCTTTCCGGATTGAAGGGGACCCTTCATCATGGCCTTCCGGCGGTATTCAGCAGGGCTGCCACCATGCTGCGGAACGGCTGTTATAATATGTTCGCCCTGCAGTGGGGCGGGCCGGCAGGCATCGTGGCCTGGTCCACCGTCAACACGCTGAGCGGGTTTTTAAGTTCCCTTCCCAAGGCGGTCGGACAGGCGACACTGATGGGTTCCGGCGTCTTCTACGGGGAGGAGGACAAGGATTCGCTGATGCGCTTCATGCGCTACACCTTCCTGCGCAGGGGCGTCAGCACGGCGATCATGACGGCAGTGATCTGCGCCGCTGCCCCCCTGCTGATCGGCCTGTACCTTCCCGCGTCTTCCGAGGCTTTCGGAGACGCTGTGTCCGGCCTGCGCTGGTATGCCCTGGGTCTTCTGCCTTACTCGGCCAACGTCATCCTGGCCAGCTATCTGCAGAGCGCTAAAAAGACCACCGCTTCCACGCTCATCCATTTCATGGACGGGTTTGGCATGCTGGCGGTCTTCGCGCTCGCCCTCCCTGCATATCTTTGGGTTCAGGGGCCTGTGCGTTTCTTTCTTCGTGGGCAAAAGCGCCGTGACTCTCGCTGCCCTCATTTGCATCCTTTCTGTTCGCAAGCCCTCCCGCGCCATGCTGGAAAACCTGCTCCTTTTGCCGGAGAACTTCGACGTGCCGGAGGAAGACAAGTTCCTTGCCACCCTTGTCAGTCCGGAGGATGCCGTCAACATCTCTGAAAAGATCATCGCATACTGTGCCCAAAGGGGCATTGATGCCCGCCGCTGCCACCATGTGGGGCTTGCTGTAGAGGAAATGGCCGTCATCATCAGCGAGGGCTTCGGCGACGGCAGGGAGCACAGCATCGACATCAAGCTTTTCGTCAAAAACGATCAGGTTACCCTGCGGATGCGGGACGACTGCAGGGCCTTTGATGTCAATCAGCGCATCGCCATCATGAAACCCGAAAATTCCTATTCCCACATCGGCATTCGGATCCTGCGCTCCATTGCCCATGACATGGAATACTACAGCACGCTGGATATGAACTACCTGACTATGCACATCTGACGGACAGATCAAAAACGGGAGCTGTGAAGAAAAGGATTGAAAAATCCGGAGCTTCACAGCTCTTTTCCAATAACAACACAAAGGAACAAGGGCATGGTTAAAAAAGCGTATACTTCCCCTTACCCCAAATGAAGGACCTTTGGGGCAATCAAGCTGCT
>JAFWWK010000100.1 GCA_017523615.1 Clostridia bacterium | reverse complement strand
GGCAGCGCGGTCATCGGCGCGGTGGAGATGCTTGCCCAGCTGCACTACATGCGCCTGCCCCACCGAAGCGGCGAGGACAGGCAGATCGTAGAGCAGGCGAAGCTCCTGCTGATGCGAACATGCGACATCGACGAGCCGGAAGCACATCGGCGTATGCAGCAGTACGCCATGCGGCACAACATGAAGATGACGGAGTATGCCGCGCAGTTGTTACAAGGGGGTTCCAACGATGTATGACCAGCAATACCCGCTCTATCACCCCGAACTGGAGCATGAATCCTGCGGCGTCGGCGCGATCGTCGATCTGAGCGGTCGCGCCACCCACCGCACCGTGGATCAGGCGCTCACCATCGTGGAGCGCCTGGCCCACCGGGCGGGCAGCGACGCCCTGGGCACCACCGGCGACGGCGTGGGCATCATGACCCAGATCCCCCACGTCCTCTTTTCCGCCTGGGCCCGGGAGGAAGGCATTCCCCTGGGGCAGGCAGGAGATTACGGCGTGGGCATGTTTTTTCTGCCGGAAGATGAGATCGCGTCAAACGGCGCCTCCGGCATCTTTGACCGGCTGGCCGCCTCCGAGGGCATCCGTGTTTTGGGATGGCGGGACGTTCCCTGCCACCCGGCTCAGCTTGGCGCCGGCGCAAGGCGCACCATGCCCCGTATCCGGCAATGCTTTCTTCGCCGTCCGGAAGACACCCCGGCCGGCGCCGCTTTCGACCGCCGGCTTTACGTGCTGCGCCGTGTTTTTGAAAAGCAGTCGACCGACGCCTACGTCTGTTCCCTTTCGTCACGCACCGTGGTCTACAAGGGCATGATGCTGGTAAACCAGCTCCGTTCCTTTTACGACGATCTGCAGGACGTGCGCTTCACATCCCGGATGGCCATGGTGCACTCCCGCTTTTCCACCAACACCTTCCCCTCCTGGAGCAAGGCCCACCCCCAGAGGATGCTTTTGCACAACGGGGAGATCAACACCATCCGCGGCAACCACGACCGGATGAAGGCTCGGGAGGAGACCATGCGCTCCCCCGTCATGGGGGACGAGATGCGGCGGGTGCTGCCCGTGGTGTCCGAAGGCGGCAGCGACAGCCAGATGCTGGACAACGCCCTGGAATTCCTTAATATGAACGGCTTCCCCCTTTCCCTGGCGGGAATGGTGCTGCTGCCGGAGCCCTGGCAGGGCTCGAGGGCCGACACGCCCTGGCGGGAGCTTTACCGTTATTACGCCTCCATGATGGAACCCTGGGACGGTCCGGCGGCGATCCTCTATTCCGATGGGCAGAAGGTCTGCGCTTCCCTGGACCGCAACGGGCTGCGCCCCCTGCGCTGCGCCCTGACGGACGACCACCGGCTGATCCTCTCCTCCGAAGCCGGGGCACTGTTTGAGGAAAGCGCCCACATCGTCAGGCGGTGGAAACTTGGGGGCGGGGACATCCTGGAAGCGGACCTTGATACCGGCACGCTGCTGGAAGGGGCGGCGCTGAAGACTCGCTGCGCGGCCGCAAAGCCCTTTGGCGAGTGGACACGGAACATCCTCCGTCTGGAGGACCTGCCCCGGGGACAGGAAAAGGCGGAAACGCCGGACGACGATACCCGCGCGACTTTGTGCGCGGCCTTCGGCTACACCTGGGAGGACCTGAACGACATCCTTTTGCCCATGGCGGAAAAAGGCGCGGAGCCTGTCGTGTCCATGGGGGCCGACGAGCCCCTGGCCTGCCTTTCGGGGACGCATCCCCCTCTTTTTGATTATTTCCGCCAGCGCTTCGCCCAGGTGACCAACCCGCCCATCGACGCCCTGAGGGAGGAGATCAAGACCGACTGCTCCGTCCTGATCGGCGACGACGGCAACCTCCTGTCGGACGGGCCGGACAACTGCACCGTTTTGGAGCTTCCCTCCCCCGTCATCACGGAAGAAGCGCTTTCGCGCATCCGTGAGATCCGCCATGCGGCCTTTTCCGTTCGCACGGTCTCCCTTCTCCGCGATATCGGCACATCCCTCCGGGACGCGCTGTCCTTTTTCTTTGCTCAGTGCGACCGGGCCTGCGCCGACGGCGTCAACATTCTGATCCTCTCGGACCGGGGCGTGGATGCGGATCACCCGGCGATCCCCTCCCTGCTGGCGGTGTCCGCCCTGGAGCAGCACCTGATACACATCCGGAAGCGCACCGCCGTTTCCGTGATCCTGGAAAGCGGCGAACCCCGGGACACGCACCAAATGGCCCTGCTCGTCGCCTTCGGCGCCAGGGCCGTGGACCCGTACCTGGCGCACGGCTGCATCCGGGACATGTGCGCGAAGGGCCTTATAAACAAAGACGCGGAAAAGGCCGTTAATGATTACGACGCCGCCCTGACCGCGGGGGTGCTCAAGATCGCCTCCAAGATGGGCGTTTCCACCCTGCAGGCGTACCAGAGCGCCCAGCTTTTTGAGGCCGTAGGCCTTGAAAAGCACCTGGTTGCAAAATATTTCACCAACACTCCCGCGGTGCTTGGCGGCACGGACCTTGACCGCATCGAGGCGGATTCGCTCTTCCATCACGCGGCGGCCTTCGCGCCCGGGGCAAAGGCCCTTGTCAGCGTGGGCAGGCACCGGCTGCGCGCCGGAAAGCAGGCCGAGGAGCACCTCTGGGATCCCATGACCATCCACCTTCTGCAGCAGGCGGTACGGACAAACGACAAAGCTTTGTATGACCGCTATGCGGCCCGGATAGCTGCGGAAGGCCCGAAAACCATCCGCTCCATGCTGACCTTCCGGTTCGACGCCTGCCGCCCGGTCCCCCTCGAAGAGGTGGAGCCCGCTTCGGAGATCGTGAAGCGCTTCCGCACCGGGGCCATGAGCTACGGCTCGATCTCCCGCGAAGCCCACGAATGCCTGGCAGCGGCCATGAACCATTTGGGCGGCATGTCCAACAGCGGCGAGGGCGGAGAGATGCCGGAACGCTTCGGCACAGGGCTGAACTCCGCCATCAAGCAGGTAGCCTCCGGGCGCTTCGGCGTGACCAGGGAATACCTAATGTCGGCAAAGGAGATCCAGATCAAGATGGCCCAGGGCGCCAAGCCCGGCGAGGGCGGCCACCTGCCCGGGGCCAAGGTGACCGAGGAAGTGGCCAGGACCCGCTGCGCCACCCCCGGCATATCCCTGATCTCCCCGCCGCCCCATCACGACATCTATTCCATCGAGGACCTGGCGGAGCTGATCTATGACCTGAAGTGCGCCAACGAGCAGGCAAAGATCACCGTAAAGCTGGTCTCCTCCACCGGCGTCGGCACCATCGCCAGCGGCGTGGCCAAGGCCGGGGCCGGCGGCATCCTGATCTCCGGCGGCGAGGGCGGCACCGGCGCGGCTCCGCTGAGCAGCATCCACCACGCGGGCCTTCCCTGGGAGATCGGCCTGGCAGAGGCCCACCAGGTGCTGTGCCGCAACCGCCTCAGGGAAAAAGTCACCCTGGAGACCGACGGCAAGCTGATGACCGGCCGCGACGTGGCCGTGGCGCTGCTCCTGGGCGCCGAACAGTTTGGCTTCGCCACGGCCCCGCTGGTGGCCATGGGCTGCCGGATGATGCGGGTATGCCATCTGGGCACCTGTCCCTTCGGCATCGCCACACAGGACCCGGAGCTGCGCAGGCGCTTTTCGGGAAAGCCCGAATACGTGGAGCGCTTCATGCTTTTCATCGCGGAGGAGCTCAGGGAGATCATGGCAAAGCTCGGCGCCCGCACGGCGGACGAAATGGTCGGCCGCAGCGATCTGCTCTCCGCCAGACCGGACGCGCCGACGGACCTCGGCGACCTTATCGGCTTTGCGCGGAACATCCATTTCCGGCCGGAATGCAGGCATGACTTCCGTCTTCCGGAACGCATGGACGCCCGGCTTTACCAGGACCACGTGCAGCTTACCACCACGGACCGGGCCTTCGGCACCCTTTTGAAGGGGGAGCGCGATATCCAGGCCAGGGGCTGCGGCGGCCAATCCTTCGGGGCCTTCCTGCCGGCCGGACAGCGCATCACCCTATACGGGGTAGCCAACGATTACCTGGGGAAGGGGCTCTCCGGCGGCACGGTCGCCGTGTGTCCCCCCGTGGACAGCCTCTGGAGGGAAGAGGACACCCTCATCGGCAACGTGGCGCTCTACGGCGCCACCGGCGGCTATGCCTTTATAGCGGGCCGGGCGGGCGAGCGCTTCGCCGTGCGCAATTCCGGGGCATGGGCCGCGGTGGAGGGCGTCGGCGACCACGGCTGCGAATATATGACCGGCGGCCGGGTGGCCGTGCTTGGGAGCGTGGGCGACAATTTTGCAGCGGGCATGTCCGGCGGCATCGCCTGGGTGCTGGACATTGACGGCACCCTCCAAAGCCGCCTGAACCCCGGCCATGTAAAAACGTATCCCGTCCCGCCGGAACAGGCGGACGAATTGGACCGCCTGCTCAGGATGCACTTCAAAGCCACGGGATCAAGGAAAGCCAGGGAGATCCTGCACGACCTTCGCGCGTGGCTTCCGAAATTCCGGGCCGTGATCTCCGACGAGTACCTGTCCTTCCTGAAAGGGGTGTAAATGCATGGGCAAAGCGACCGGCTTTCTTGAATACGCCCGGGCGGAGGATCCCTTCCGCAGCGAGGAAGCGCGCCTCAGGGATCACGGCAGCCTACACGTCCCCCTGCCGGAGGATGAACGGCGCTGCCAGGCCGCCCGGTGCATGAACTGCGGCGTGCCCTTCTGCCAGTCGGATTTCGGATGTCCGCTGCATAACCTGATCCCGGAATGGAACGACCTGCTCTTCCGGGGACGGGAAAGGGAAGCGCTGGAAAGGCTGCTTCTGACCGCGCCTTTCCCGGAGTTTACGGGGCGGGTCTGCCCCGCCCTGTGCGAAAAGGCCTGCAACCTGGCGGACGAGGGCGTGACCAACAGGGACAACGAGCTTTACCTCATCGAGACCGGCTTTTCAAGGGGATGGATCCGTCCGCGGATCCCCTCTGTCCGCACCGGAAAAACGGCCGCGGTCATCGGAAGCGGCCCTTCCGGCCTGGCCTGCGCGGATCTTCTGAACCGGATGGGACACACCGTCACGGTATTCGAAAAGGCGGACCGTCCCGGCGGCCTTCTGATGTACGGGATCCCCAACATGAAGCTGCCCAAGGAGATCCTGCAGCGCCGCATCCTGCTGATGGAGGAAGAGGGCGTCCGGTTCCGAACGGACACCGCGGCGGGAAAAGAAACGGCGGAAGCTTTCGATGCCGCGGTGCTCTGCGGAGGGGCCAGAGAACCCCGTGACCCCGCCCTGGCATGCCGGGGAGCGAAGGGCGTCTTTTTCGCGGTGGATTACCTGACGGCGGCCACCCGCGCTCTGCTGTCGGGATCGGAAAACCCACTCAGCGCCCGGGGCAGGCACGTGATCGTCTTAGGCGGCGGGGATACCGGCAACGACTGCGTGGCGACCGCCCTGCGTCAGGGCTGCGCCTCGGTATCCCAGTTGGAAATGATGCCCGCCCCACCCCAAAAGCGCGCCGCCGATAATCCCTGGCCCCAGTGGCCCCGGACCCTGCGCACGGATTACGGGCAGCGGGAGGCGGCCTTTGTGCAGGGACGCGATCCCCGGATATACGAGACCACGGTGGCGTCGCTCCTGACAGACGGGCAGGGAAACCTGACCGCCGCGGTGACGGTGCGTCTCGACAGCGCCCGCCGGCCCATCCCCGGCACGGAAGAGACCCATCCCTGCGCTCTTCTCCTGATCGCCGCCGGGTTTATCGGATGCGACAGGGAAACGAAGATCGCCTTCGGCCTGGAATCGGACAGCCGCGGACGGCTGATGCCTTCCGACGCTTCCCATCATCTTTGCGGAAAACTCTTTGTGTCCGGCGACATGCGCACCGGACAGTCCCTGGTGGTGCGGGCCCTGGCTGACGGCCGGGAAGCCGCCCGGGAGGCGGACGCTTTCCTTCGCAGGAAATGCTGAAGGACGCCCGTTCACGGTAAATGACTTAAGATCACATACAGAAAGGCGGCAAGGGAGCCATGTGCGGAATCGTCGGATATACGGGAAGGGACCAGGCAGCCCCGATCCTCCTGGACGGACTGAGCAGACTGGAGTACCGGGGTTATGACTCGGCGGGCCTGGCGGTCCGGGACGGAAGCGCCCCGGCGGAGGTGGTGAAAGCCACCGGCAAATTGTGCCACCTGGCGGACAAGACCGATCAGGGCAGGGCTCTGCGCGGACAGTGCGGCATCGGCCACACCCGCTGGGCCACCCACGGCGACCCGACCATCATCAACGCCCATCCCCACGTCAGCGGCAATATCGCGGCCCCGGGCAGCGGGGCCGCGGATTCGGACGTGGTGGGGGTGCATAACGGCATCATCGAAAACTTCACCGAGCTTAGGGAAAAGCTGCTCCGGCACGGCTATGTTTTTTACAGCGACACCGACACCGAGGTCGTCGTCAAGCTTGTGGACTACTATTACAAAAAATACAGGATCGGCCCGGTGGACGCCATCACCCGCACCATGGTCCGGGTGCGCGGAAGCTATGCGCTGGCGCTGATGTTCAGGGACTTCCCGGGGGAGATCTTCGCCGCCCGGAAGGATTCCCCCCTGATCATCGGCACGGCGGAGGATGCCTCCTACCTGGCTTCGGACGTACCGGCCATCCTGAAATACACCCGCAGCGTCTACTACATCGACAACCTCCAGGTGGCCCGGGTCTCTCCCGGGCATGCCGTCTTTTATGACCTGAACGGCGACGAAACGGCCGTGCCGCTCACGGAGATCACCTGGGATGCGGCCGCGGCCGAGAAGGGCGGCTTTGAGCACTTCATGCTCAAGGAGATCCACGAGCAGCCCAAAGCCGTCCGGGACACCCTGAACAGCCTGGTAAAGGACGGCAGGGTCGACCTTGGCGCGGTGGGGCTGACGGAGGATACGATCCGCTCCCTGTCCGGGATCGTCATTACGGCCTGCGGCTCCGCGTGGCACGTGGGTATGGCGGCCCAGTACGTCATCGAGGACCTGGCGGGGATCCCCGTTCGGGTCGAGCTGGCCTCGGAGTTCCGCTACCGCTCCATTCCCATGGCCGAGGGGACTCTTGTGATCGTGATATCCCAGTCCGGGGAGACCGCCGACAGCCTGGCGGCCCTGCGGGTGGCGAAGGAACGGGGCGCCATGACCCTGGCGGTGGTGAACGTGGTCGGTTCCACCATCGCCAGGGAAGCGGACCTGGTGCTCTACACCCTGGCGGGACCGGAGATCGCCGTAGCCACCACAAAAGCCTACAGCGCGCAGCTTGTCGCCATGGACGCCCTGGCGGTGGAAATGGCGCGGGTCAGGGGCGGGATCGATCCGGAAGAGCACGCCCGCCTCCTTACGGAAATGACCCTTCTCCCGGACAAGATCCGCCGCGTCCTGGAGGACAAGGAACGGCTGCAGTGGTTCTCCTCCAAGATCGTCAACGCCCACGACATCTTTTTCATCGGCCGTGGCCTGGACTACGCCGTCAGCCTGGAGGGCAGCCTCAAGATGAAGGAGATCAGCTACATCCATTCCGAGGCCTACGCCGCCGGGGAATTAAAGCACGGCACCATCAGCCTGATCGAACATGGCACCCTGGTGATCGGCGTGCTCACCCAGGAAAGGCTGTTTGAAAAGACCGTTTCCAACATGATGGAGTGCAGGTCCCGGGGCGCCAACCTGATGGGGATCACCGTCAACGGCAATTTCGCCGTGGAGGATTCGGTGAACTTCACCGTATACGTGCCCAGGACCGACGAGCACTTCGTCCCCTCCCTGGCGGTGGTGCCGCTGCAGCTGCTCGGCTACTACACCAGCGTCAGCCGCGGCCTGGACGTGGACAAGCCCAGGAACCTGGCCAAGAGCGTGACCGTGGAATAAAAAGTCTGAAAAGGTAATTATTCAGTCCTCTGACAAGGATAAGATACATATCGCTCTGCGGAGGGGGTGATCAGGGGGAACCTTCCCCCTGATTGTAATCCGCAGTGGGTTGCGAGGGCCCGAAGAACAAGCCAGTGGCTTGTTCTTACCGAGCAACGGGCCGGCAGGCCCTGGACAATGTACGCCGCGAGGAGCATTTTTGCGGAGGTTAGCTTGCCATCTGGGGTTCGCAGCGCCCGGAAAACAGGTCAGTGGCTGTTCTTACCGAGCAACGGGCCGGCAAGCCCTGGTAGCAACTCGTCTGTTGGCTTATTCAAAGGGAAAAGCCATGCGCGACAGGCAAATCCGATCGGGGGT
>JAFWWK010000099.1 GCA_017523615.1 Clostridia bacterium | reverse complement strand
GTAATTCGCGTACTGGATAAAAGGACCCTGAAATTATTCATAAATTCCTTATGCAAAAAAATTGTAATTTTACAGGGCAAAATCATGGAAATCGACCTCAAAAACGGAATTGTGATCAAATTCCTGTATGAATGACCTGCCTGACACAGAAAACGGAAACCCGCTGAAACCCTTGTTTCAGCGGGCATTTGGTTCTATACAGAAGGGTTCGCATTTCTCACCGGGCATCCTGCCTATTATTAACATGGCGTCCCCGAAAGAAAAGAACCGGTATTTCTTTTCCACCGCCTCCCGGTAGCATTCCAGGGTCTTCTCCCTGCCCAAAAGGGCGCTGACCAGCATCAGAAGCGTGCTCTGGGGCAGGTGGAAATTGGTCATCAGCGCGTCGCAGGCCCTGAAACGGTACCCGGGCATGATAAAGATGTCCGTCATCCCGCTGCATGGGCGCACCCGCCCGTTTTCATCCGCGGCGCTCTCCAGGGTGCGCACGGTGGTGGTACCGGCGCAGACGATCCTCCCGCCCCGCTCCCGGGCTCCGTTGATCCTGTCGGCCGCCTCCGGAGTGACCTCGAAATATTCCTCGTGCATCACGTGGTCCTCGGCCCGCTCTTCCTTGACGGGCCGGAACGTGCCCAGGCCCACGTGCAGGAGCACCGGGACGATGTCCACGCCGCGGTCTTCGATCCGCCGCAGCACCTCCGGGGTGAAGTGCAGGCCCGCCGTAGGCGCGGCCGCGCTGCCCTCCTGCCTGGCGTAGACCGTCTGGTACATCTCCCGATCCTTCAGCTTCTGGTGGATGTAGGGCGGCAGGGGCATCTCGCCCAGCTCCTCCAGGACGTTTTCGAACAGCCCCTCATGGGAAAAGGTAACAAACCTGCCGCCGGCCGAGGTGGTCTCCCCGATGGTGCCGACCAGCTTTCCGTCCCCGAAGGACACGCGGACGCCCTTTTTCAGCCGTCTCCCGGGCCTGACCAGGGTCTCCCAGGTGTCGGACTCCACACGTCGGAGCAAAAGGACCTCGCAGGGCACCCCCGTCTCTTCCTTGACCCCCATGAGCCGGGCGGGGATCACCCGGGTCTGGTTGAGGACCAGTACGTCCCCCGGATAAAGGTAATCCGGAAAATCGCGGAAAATACGGTCCTCCCTTTGTCCCGTGACACGGTCGATGACCATCATCCGGGCCGAATCCCGGGGATCCGCCGGCGTCTGGGCGATCAGCTCCTCCGGAAGCGCATAATCAAAATCCGATGTTCTCATATTTTCCTTCCATAATTGACGGCCATGCGCGGCAGCAAATGCCGCAAAACATCAAAAAATGTAAAACAGCCGCCCGGACGGGCGGCCGAAGATCCGAAAGGACGCTTTACTTTCCTTCGATCACACTGGTGCAGTGGGGGCAGCGGGTCGCCTTGATGTCGATCTCGCTCAGGCAGTAGGGGCACTTCTTGGTGGTGGGGGCGGCGGGCTTTTCCGGCTTCTTGCCGATGGTCTTCGCCTTGTTCATGGCCTTGATGATCAGGAACAGCACGAACGCCGTGACGATGAAGCTGATGACCGTGCCCAGGAAGTTGGCGAACGCGGGCCCGAACGCCCATGTGCCCTCAGGGGAGCCTTCCGGGACCTTTGGCAGGATGGCAGCCAGCATGGGAGTAATGAAATTGGCGATCAGCGAATCGACGATGGCCTTGAACGCGCCGCCGATGATGATACCGACAGCCATGTCGATGACGTTGCCGCGCATCGCGAATTCCTTGAATTCCTTGAAGAACTTCTTCACGCAAGATCACTCCTTTTCTTTTTGGTTCGGCTGGGCACATTATACCACGGTCAAGGGATTTGTACAATTCTTTTTTCCCCGCAGGAAGGATTTCCTTTGTTTTTTATTCATTTTTGTGTTTTCCCGGGTTCCCCCGCCGGTCTTGACTCCACGGCCGCCCATCCCTTACAATGGCCATAACGATCCGCTTTGTCCGATACGAAGCGGCCCCGGAAAGGCAGCCACATGAAAAACATGACGCAGCAGGAAAAAAACCGCCTGATCCTTGAGGAACTCCGCCGCCTCTACCCGGAGGCCGGCCCCGCCCTGAACTTTTCCAATCCCTATGAGACCCTGGTCGCCACCATCCTTTCGGCCCAGTGCACCGACCAGCGGGTCAACCAGGTCACTCCCGCGGTGTTCCGGGATTTCCCCGACCCCGCGGCCATGGCGGAGACCTCCCCCGAGGTCCTCTACCCCTATGTCCGCTCCTGCGGCTTCAAAAGCAAGGCCGTCAATATCGTGAATGCCTGCAGGAAGATCGTATCCGATTTCGGGGGGCAGGTACCGGACACCATGGAAGCCCTCACCTCCCTCCCCGGCGTCGGCCGCAAGACCGCCAACGTGGTCCTGGCCTTTGCCTTCGGCAAAAACGCCATCCCCGTGGACACCCATGTTTTCCGCACCGCCAACCGCCTGGGACTGGCGGAGGCCGACACCCCCGAAAAGGTGGAGAAACAATTGCAGCGGGCCATCCCCGAGGAGGACTGGAGCAAGGCGCACCACTGGCTCATCTGGCACGGCCGACGGGTTTGCCACAGCCAGCGGCCCGACTGCGAAAACTGCACCCTCCGCTCCCTCTGCCGCCTGTACGGCGGCGACATGAGCGCCGACAGGAAGGCGTAGGGAACAGGAGGACGGGGTCGGAGCAGGGGGGAGAAGGGGGCTTTTTGAAAAAAGCCCCCTTCTCCCCCCTAAACCCCCCTTTATCCCGCAAAAACTTCCATCTTATTAATGCGTGCGGGTCAGGAAAACCTCTTCACCGCGCTCAGGCTTCCTGCGCCCCGGAGGCTTTCTCGCTTTTTCCTCCAGGAAAAATAACGGAGGATGCAGGACAGGCCCGCCAGCAGCCAGGTGACGCCGGCGGTGATCCAGATGGACCAGACCCCGGCGGACGTGAAATGCAAAAGCAGCAGCGGCAGGCCGACGCGGTCGGCGATCTCAACGATACCGTTGATAAAGGAGAAGAACGCGTCCCCCACGCCGTTCAAAACGCCGCGGGTCACATAGATCACGCCGAGGAAAACATAGAAAAGGCTGGTGATCCTCAGGGCACTGCTGCCCATGGCCACCACCTCCGGTTCGTGGACGAAAAGACCCACAAGCCCTTCACCGCAGGTCTGCATGATCAGCGTCATGCCGCAGGCCAGGGCCATCATGGCCAGCAGGCTGTCCCGGAATCCGGCGCGGATCCGGTCCCCTTTCCCGGCTCCCATATTCTGCCCCGCATAGGTGGAAAGGGC
>JAFWWK010000098.1 GCA_017523615.1 Clostridia bacterium | reverse complement strand
GTTTTGGGCCTGCGCGGCCCCAAACCCCACGGCAGAGGTTTTCACCCCTGCACCCCGATCCGGCGAGCAGGCCGGCCGCCGCTAAACGGCATCTTCCGCTTGTTTGGGACGCGGGGGACGGGAAGGGGAAAAGACACCGTGGGCGGCGCAAAAAAACGGAGCCTTCATGTGAAAGCTCCGTTTTGTGCTCAGGGTTGTGCTGCGGTCTTTTTTATTTCATGCTGTTCGGTTTTATACGTCCGGTGATCGGACCGGCAAATGCTGTGAGTCCATTATTCAGGTGTTACCAGCCGCCGGTCGCTCCGCCGTCTTTGGGTTCGTCTTTGATCAGATCCGGATCCATCCTGTGATAACGCCGGAAACCGGGCAGGGGGGGGCGTCATGCCAGCACCGCCGGAGACCTTTCAAGCGCTTCATCGGGGATAAGATCTTTGTCCATCATTTCAATACTATCCATTATCCTGACTCTTTTTTGTGAGAGATGATCGGTTGCTGTCTTACTCAAACCAGGACCAGATCCAATCGATGATTTTTCGAAGGGCCTTTTTCTAGGCCGCCGTATGGACGGCGCCGCCTCCGCAAACCTGTTCGAGTTCGTCCATGCTTATCTCTCTCTTGGTCGTTGCCTTCATGTTCAGTTCGTTGGTGTTGTTCTTCATGATCTTTTTTATCTCCTTGCCCTGTGGGCGTAATGATGTTTTTTTGTCCCGGCCTTGTACCGCGGACACTTGTATATACTTCTGAAAATTAACAGGATATACCAGAAGCGCTGCGGTACCTTCAGCAAATGGGGAAAAAAGCGCTGCTTCAAAAGCAAAAGTCTGAAGCAGCGCCTTTCCGTTTCGGGATCATCTGTGTATAAATATAGAATATATTTATATTCTGGTAAGGATACAAATTATGACGGCGGAGCCGAAAAGCGCAGTCCCCAAGCCTCTCACTGGTCCCGGCCTTGAAATAACGCCTCCGGCTGGAGCCAGTCGGGGTCCCCGGTACCTGTGGGGAGAATAAGCTCAAGGGATCCGTTGTTGATGGTCATGTTGTAGGAATAGGTGTCCTCATCCAGTTGGGTTTCCAGAGAGCCGTCCAGATTGAACCAGGCATCCAGCTGGACGCGATAGGGATCCCAGGTCGTCAGGATCAGCTCCAGATGATGGCCTTCCGCCACGGTGTAGACCATGGGCAGGAAATAGAAGGTATACGCCTGTTCGGTCCCGGAGATCAGCCCGGGATCCTGATAAACATATTCGCTCGAATTCTTGCCGCAGCCCGGATTCTGCAGGTCTGTCCAGGCTAAGCTGATGAGCCGTCTCGCTTTTTTGGTCTGGTCAAAATCCATCAGGTTCATAAACCCGTCGCTGGGATCCTGGTCAAACTTATACTGAAGGTTCAATTCCCTGGTAGCGACCGCGCCGCCGTATTCCTCCGACGGAGCGTATACCGGGAAGGCGCCCTGATCGGATACGTCCATCAGGATCGCGGAGATCATGAGGCCGTCCAGGTCCGCGCGGTCGGAATCCAGCATGACGCGGAGCTCCGCCGAGCCCTGGATGGTCGTACCCGCCGGAAGGTCGAAGCGGTATCTGCAGGCAAGTTCATCCGGTATCTTGGTGTAGAATTCCTCCTCATCATCGGGGATCAGGTTGTTCTGACGGTCTTCCTGGAAGCTGTCGGAATAGTCGCCCATTCCCCTGGAGGTGATAACGGATCTGCCTTCCGCGCCTTCAGGCTTCAGTGTGAGCTGCTGTTTTCCGGGCCAGATGTCATAGCCTTCGTAGACGCCGGTAATGTTGTTCTGCGCCATTACCTCCGGCAGGAATTCCGCGCCGTTTTCCACCCCGTACAGATAGTGGCTCAGCCAGATGTTCATAATTTCGTCCCAGGCCGTGCCGTTGATGGAAAAGCCGTTGAGCGTCATATGACCTCCCTGATGCAAAACCAGCTTCACGGTTTTTCCGGCCTTCTGGAAGGCCTCCACCATCATATCCGCGTGGCGGGTGGTAACGTTCATGTCGTTCATCCCGTTGACCACTAAAGCGGAACAGGCAATGTGGTTTTCTTCGTCCGTGGTATAATCCATCTGTTCCCACACGGGGGCATAATCGCCGTTGGTTTTTTCCTGTTCGGTGGCAATGGTCCAAAGCCAGGAGCCGTATACGGGATTCGGTTTATCCCAGTCACCATCCAGGAAGGTGCCGCCGGCGTTGCTGCTGGCCAGATAGTCCGCGTAATTGGACTGGTTCAGGATGGAGACGCCCTGGGAATTGGTGTAATCATACCAGCTGGCGATGCCCGCAAAGGGGATGATGGTCTTAAGGCCCTTGACGCCGGTGACCGCCACTTCAAACGGAATAGTCCCGCCGTAGGAACAGCCGGTCATGGCGACGCTGCCATTGCACCAGTCTGCTTTGATCTCGATGTTGGAGGTCGCGTCCGTAAAGGCGCGCCGGTCTCCGGTCAGCCATTCCACCACCGCTTTGTGGCTGTCGCGCTCCAGTTTGAGGCCGCACAGTTCAAAGCCTTCGGACCCGTAGGTGCCAATGCCGCAGGCGTCCACAAGCGCGAATCCTCGTATGATATAATACATGTTGTACATGGCGTAGGAGAAGCCGATGCCATAAGTCCCATTCCCTGCGTCCGGGGTCCGATAATTCCAGGTCATGGGATCGGCTTGGGCGGCAGCCTCCAGGGTCGTCATGCTGCCGGCAGGTTCACGCTTTTCGCAGGGCTCATAGAAGCGGCTTTGGTCAAAGTATTCTTTGGTATAGAGATCTTCTATGGAAGCCAAATACCGTTCCACCGTTCCGGCGCCGTAGGGGGTCGGGTTATATATGACGGCGGCCTTGTAACGGCCTTCCGCCGCGGCGCGGGGCACCTGCACCAGGGCCCTGACCAGATCCGCTTTTCCGTCCAGGTCCGTGTCGTAGTCCGTTTCCACCCAAACACAGAAGCGGAGGATATCGCTGCCTTCGTTGGAATAATCCTCATCCCGCAGTTCTGTCCATTTGAGCACGGGCTGGAGCATCCCGTTTTCGATCCGGAGAAAGCCCGGCTCCTCTGCGGTTCTGGCGAAGGCGAATGAGCACAGGAGACAGAGGATCAGCGTTGCGAGGGTCATTCTTTTCATTTTTATGTTCCTCCCTTTTGAGGCGCGAAGGATCGCCGTTCGGCATGCCGGCGATCTGCCTGCCCGGATCCGTCGCCAGGAAAACCGAAGTCAAAAATTCTCCTTTTTGGCGTGAGGCATGGCATTCCCTCCGCTCTCAGTTAAACTCTGACATATTATAATTGATGCCGCCGCACGAATCAAGGGCCCGGCCGCATATTCCCTCGCGCCCTGCGCTCCGGGAGCGCCGGAGCCGGACACGAAACTGAGCCCGGATAAGCCTGCGGCTCGGAAAGAGCGGAAAAAACGGCATGGACGCTGAAACAGGTTTGTTTCCTATCTTTTTTTATGATCGATAGCCGTTAAAAATGTGTTATACTTTTTAAGGACTCTGCCTGACGACTCGGGATCTGTAAGGAGGTTTAAAAAATGGAGAAGTTTGAATACAAAGTTGTCACCTTTGATACAAAAGGTTTTTGGGGCGGAATTGTTGAGGTCCAACAGATCGAAAAACAGCTTAACCTGCTTGGAAATGATGGATGGGAAATGGTCAGCAGCACATCCACTAACCAAAGTTATGGTTCGTCCAAAAGCATAGTGTGTATTTTTAAAAGAAGGAAGGCTCAATAATTTCCGGCTGACAACCAGACATACCCCCCTTTTTTCGCGCCGGATCTGCCGGCCGTAAAAAGGGGGTTTTTATGATCTGATCGGATCGGGCATATAATTTCGGTATTTGTACGAATGCTTGCTGAAAAGCAAAGCAATACAGGGAGCCGGCCGGCTTTTCGGGCGGATGCGAAGGGTCATTGGCGGCGCCGCCGTAATGGACCGAAAGCCCTGTTTTCCGGGCCTTCGGTGTCCGCCTGCAGGTATCTCAGGCCCAGAGGCGCCGGTGAGCTTATCACCACGGCCATGACAGGCAGGACTGCGCCCATGCCGCCCATCATGTACGGCATCATCTTCCTGGAATGCCTGGCTTCTTCCTCTTTTTCCTTATGCTTGTGTTCCGCGGTCTCCGCCGCGTGTTCCCGGCTGCAGCGGAGCTTGCCAGCGGTCTGGTCAAAAGAAGGCTTTCGCAAACCCGTGAACGGTTACGGCCATCGTGTCCCGGGTTTCTTCCTTTACTGTCCGTGCGATATGCTTCCCATCCCGGGCATGCTGCTTTTTATATCCGCCCGACCTGTGAACAGCGACCTTCATGATCTTGGATATCGACCAGCCCTCTGCCTTTTTCTTGACTGATAATGATCCTCGTTGGTATAATATTTTCCATAAAATGATCCGACTGTCACAAAGGGGGAAAAACATGAAAAGATGCATCTCCTTGCTGTTGCTTCTTGCGATCCTGTTCACGCTGACCGGATGCAGCCAGGGTCCCAAGACAACGCCCGCTGCGAAGGAAGAGCGATATCTCCGTATCCTCTGCTGTCCGGAAAATAAAGAGCTGGAGCCTATCCTGAACGACTTTGCCAAAGAGCGCAATGCCCGGTTTGACTTTTCATACGCGGGGGCGCTGGATATCATCAAGACGTTGAATTCCGGCGAAGCATCAAATTATGATGCCGTGTGGCTGTCCAACTCCATCTGGACCAGCCGGCTCAATAACAGCTCCATCCTGAAAAACGGCAAGTCCATTTTCATCAGCCCAGTGGTGTTTGCCATTGATCGTGCGGAAGGAGAAAAGCTGGACCTGATCGGCCGTGACGTAACGCTAAAGGAGATCATGCAGGCGATCAAGTCCTCCGGCATCAGCTTTGTTATTCCCAATATTACCCGCACAAACAGCGGCGCGAGCATTTATCTGAGCATTCT
>JAFWWK010000097.1 GCA_017523615.1 Clostridia bacterium | reverse complement strand
TTTTCAGCGCAGCTGGGTGGTCGGGATGTTGTCCATGTCGTCAAAAGCCTGGTTTTCGCCGCCCATGGCCCAGATAAAGGTGTAATTGCTGGTGCCCGCGCCGGCGTGGATGGACCAGGAGGGCGAGATCACCGCCTGCTCGTTCTGCATAACGATGTGGCGCGTCTCCTGCCCCTCGCCCATCATATGGAACACCACGTTGTCCTTAGGGATATCAAAGTAGAAATAGATCTCCATCCGCCTTTCGTGGGTATGGGCGGGCATGGTGTTCCAGACGCTGCCGCTGTCCAGCACCGTCATGCCCATGGAAAGCTGGCAGGTCTTGAGCACATCGGGATGGATGAACTGGTTGATTGTCCGCTTATTGCTGGTCTCCGCCGCGCCGCAGGGCCTCTTGGCCGCGTCGGCAATGCGGATGAGCCTGGTCTCATAACTGGTGTGGGCCGGGGCGGAAACGATATAATACTTGGCGGGATTCCCGCCGCAGTCCGAGGAAAAGGTCACTTTCCGGGCGCCGCGGGTGATATACAGGCAGTCCTTGGTCCCCAGGGCGTATTCGGTGCCGTCTACATTTACCCTGCCCGGTCCGCCCACATTGAACATGCCCAGCTCACGGCGCTCAAGGAAATATTCGGTACCGAAATTATGCCAGATATCGATGCCCTTGTCCAGGGGAACGCACTCGTCCACCGGCATGATCCCCAGGGTCACCATCCTGTCCACATGGCTGTAGACCGCGGTAACCTGGTCCTTGATAAACAGATTCTCGATCAGGAATTCCTTCCTGGTCTCTTCGGTGGTATAGCGCTTGAAATCCTTTTGGTTGCAGGAATACCTTATATCCATCATGGCACCTCCGTAGGCATGGTTTATATGTCTATTTTAATCCCTTTCGCTCAATGTGTCAACGGATAGAGAAGTCTGATCGCCCTTCTGCAGAGCAGTGCTTTCAATGTTTTCAGGAGGTGCGGAGGTTTTCCATGGCAGGAAAAGCTTTCCAAGGTCCCTGCTCCTTCGGCTGCACCATCCGCACATCAGGAAAAAGAAGCAGCTGGTCATAAAACCGTAACCCATCAGCATGGCTTCGGTCAGGTTGCCGACCACAAGACTGAGCACCAGAATGGGAATAAACCTTTCCTTCAGCTTCACCCCGCCGCGGTGCGACAGGGCAATGCCTGCGCACCGCATCCCCATGACAACGGAAAAAGCGATATAGGCCAGGAGAGCCGGAATGCCCATGGCCGCGCCGACCTCCATGTATTCGTTGTGGGTGTACATTTCAAGACCGCACAGTATTTTGATTATCGAAGGGACGCCGGCAAACGTGTACCCGAACATGGCGTTCCTGAAGGTGGTCTTGTTTCCGTTGTACCCGAAGATCGCCCTGACAGCCGCCCGCCATATCGTAAGCCGGCCTGAAAACGTATTGTTGCTGCTCATGTTCCTCAGGGAATCGACGGATGCTCCGATGCAGATCTGATAAAGCCGGAATATCCATTTTCTGGACATCCACAGAAGGACCATGACCGCGGTTCCGCAGATCACTGCGGTGAATAACCGACGCCGGAAAGGAACCTTTTCCCCCCGCTCCATCAGGAAAAACGCCGTCATCAGCCCGCCGGTCAGGGATCCCACGATCAGCCCGGTGGCCGACTGTGTCAGGCACTGAATCACCCAGTGGACGATGAAGGCAAACACATACAGCGCTTTTTCCCATTTCCGGGCAGTCGAAAGCATCAGGACCGGGCACAGGAACGCCGTAAACGCGGCATAGGCGGCCACCGTGTTCCTGTTGGAGCTGATCTCAAGCATTTCCCCGTCCCGCATGATCACAAGGCCCTCGGGCAGCCTGACCACATTGGAGCGGAACACATTCCATATGACCGCGATCATCAGGACCGTAGTCACCGCGATCATCAGTCGGAGGCAGGATACCAGGATCTTTTTGTATGCTTCTCCCTCAAACAAAAAACCCATCGGGAAAAAGACCAGGATGCATATGGCCATGTCCTCCATGGCGTAACGGTTTGCCGTCACAAAATCCCCTTTGTAAGCGGTACTCATGGACACGCAGGACAGGATCCCCCAGATAAGGATTCCGAGAAGGAGGACGTATTCGACGCGGATTTTTCTTTTCAGAAGGCCGCCCAGCCGCGACAGCGCCGATCCCCGGCCCAGGGATAGTTTCAGCGCCGCGCACGCCGCCAGCCCCGCGGCCCAGAAGAAAAAAAACGCGTATTCCACCCGGCGGGCGTTGGCCAGCAGCGCGGTATTATAGTGGATCAGATAATCCATCACGACGCGAATGACAAAAACCGAAATCCCCGCCAGGAAGGTCATCGTTTTCACGAAAGAAAGCAGGGCCTTCCTCTGCTCCTCGTTTCCGTTATTTCCCTGTATGTCTGACGCGGCGCTTTTCGCGTCCGTCTTCGTTCCCAATTGAGGCTTTTTCACCCCGTTCCCTCCTGAAACCGGCCCAGCGGACCGAAAACTGCTCCTGCTATTATACCCTCAAACCGCGGGGGAATCAAGTGTCAGGAAAGTCTTTGCCTCACCGCGTCCGGGACGCCATTTCCGGAAAGCCTTATTTTATGCCGTCCGGGGCGCGGAGTTGTTGACGCCGGTCAAAATTTAGCGTAAAATGGACATTGTGAATAAACCGGCTGAATATGGAGGTGCTCCATGAACGATCTCATCCGTATCCACGAATCCGATATGGTGGCTGTGGCCCTGCGGCCCATTAAAGCAGGGGAAACAGTTCCCGTCGGCGGCGCCGAATTTTCCCTGAATGTTTCCGAGGACATCCCGATGGGGCATAAGGTCGCGCTGCGCGACATCGCGAAGGGCGAAAAGGTCATCAAATACGGCTTTCCCATCGGCGAAGCGACCGAAGACATCCCAAAGGGCGGCCACGTGCACACGAACAACATCCGCACCCTGCTCTCCGGCGCCAAATCCTATGCCTACACCCCGACCAACCCGGTAACGGCCCCCCTCGGGGACGTGACCTTCCCGGGCTTCCTTCGCGCAGACGGCAGAGTCGGCATCCGAAACGAACTGTGGATCATCCCCACCGTCGGCTGCGTCAACGACGTAGCGCAGAAGCTCGCGGACAGCGCCCGGGGTTTCATATCGGACCATATCACCAACGTGCATGCCTTTACCCATCCCTACGGCTGCAGCCAGATGGGCGACGACCAGGAACACACCCGCCAGATCCTGGCGGACCTGTGCATCCATCCCAACGCCGGCGGCGTGCTCCTTCTGGGCCTCGGCTGCGAAAACAGCGGCATCACCGAGATCGACAAGCGCATGGGTCCCCACGACGACAGCCGTATCCGCAGGCTGATCTGCCAGGACGTCCCCGATGAGATCGCCGCCGGGACCGCCCTGCTAAGGGAACTGAGGGACCTGATGGAAGGGGACGTACGCACCCCCTGCCCCGTCTCCGCCCTGACCGTCGGCCTCAAATGCGGCGGAAGCGACGGGCTTTCCGGCATCACGGCGAACCCAACCATCGGCGGCTTTTCCGACCTGCTGATCGCCCGCG
>JAFWWK010000096.1 GCA_017523615.1 Clostridia bacterium | reverse complement strand
GGTCGGCTGCTTATATTCGTTGTATTCCCTGCGGATGCCGCTGTAACCTTTTTCGGTAGCAAAAGGCTGTCCGGAAACGTCAAAATACTTTTCCAGAACGATGTTCTTGTTTTCGTCATACTCGCGGTAAAGATATGCGTATCCCGAAGCGCAGGGAGTCGGTGCGCCGGAAGCGTCACGGTAGGCGTATTCGGCTACGTTGCCCTGTTCGTCATAAGTCCTGCCCTGGATCTCGTATCCCGCGGAACATTTCACAGGCTGGTCGTTTTCGTCAAGATAGCGGTATTCGGAAGCCTTGCCGTCCTCGTTGTATGAGATCACCTGGGCGACAAATGTGTTGCCGGAGGGATTCACGGGAGCGCCGTCGGCGCCGTACCATTTTTCATAGACGACCTGCCCCTTGTCGTTATATCTCCGGTCGATACCGGAATACTTGTCCTTGCTCAGGGCCGGCTGGCCGTCTGTGCCGAAGTACCTCTCGGAAATGACCTTGTAATTCTCGTCGTAGGCCTTTTCCACAGCGGCATAGTATTTGTTGGGAGCTACAGGCTCTCCGTCCGTACCGAACCAGGCTTGCTTTACCGCGTATTTCGTATTACCCAGGTACTCGGTGCGTACCGAGGCATAGCCGTCAGTGATGACCACGGGCTGGGCGTTTCCGTCAAGATAGCATACCAGGGTCGGCTGCTTATATTCGTTGTACTCCCTGCGGATGCCGCTGTAACCCTTAGCGGAAACAAAGGGACGGCCGGTTTCATCAAAATACTGTTCAAGAGCGACGTTTCCGATTTCGTCATATTCCCTGGTAATGACGGCATAACCGGCTTTGCAGGCGATGGGTTTCGAGTCGGTACCGTAGTATTTTTCGGCGATGTTCCTGCCTTCGGCATCAAAGCTGCGCTCCACGATGGCGTAATAGCCGTTGGGAGCGACTAAGGAGCCCTGATCGCCATACCAGGCTTCCAGGGCAGCGTGGGCAGTGGAGCCGGCATATTCCGTATGCTTTTCGGCGTATCCTTCCGAAACCATGAAGGGTGCGCCGCTTTCGTCAAGGTAGCGGATCAGCGTTACACGGCCGTATTCGTTATATTCCCTGTGAAGTCCGGCCCCGTTTTTCGTCATGACCGGTGTGCCGGAATGGTCAAGGTATCGTTCGTCGATGACCCTGCCGTTGTCATCATATGCCAGACGAAGGACCTCGTATCCGGCAGTACAGGATGTCGGCTCATAGTCCGCGGTCATGTAGCGATAGCAGACAGCTTTGCCTTTTTCGTCGTATTCGATCTCCTGGGCTGCGTAAGTGTTCCCGTCCGGATTGAAAGGTTCCCCGTCCGCATTATACCAGACAGTGAATATTGGCCGGTTCATGGCATCGTATTCGTTATAGATCCGTGCATAGCCCTTCTTACAGGGGGTGAGGGTGTTGTTTTCGTCGTAATAGCTTTCCAATGCCACGCGTCCCTGGGCGTCATATTCATATTCAACTGCCGCGTAATAGCCGTTGGCGCACACAGGAAGCCCGGAAGCGTCGTACCATGCCTGCCTGGAAACCAGTTTGGAATCGCCCGCGTAAGCGGTCTCCAACGAGGCATAGCCGCCGGAAATCATGACGGGAGAATCATCGGCGCCAAGATATGTCGTACGGATGCTGCGCCCGTTTTCGTCATATTCCCTGGAAAAGCCGGCGTAGCCTTTGGAAACGGTGAATGGGGCCATATCGACGCCGAGATACTTTTCAAGGATAACGAGTTTTTTATCATTGTAGGTTCGGCGAAGAACAGCGTATCCGTTTTTGCAGGGCGTCAAATTTCCGGAGCCGTCAAGGTAGCGGTATTCGGAGATGTTTCCTTTTTCGTCGTAATCCTGTTCCATGCTGACATACTGATCGCCCGCGAAGCCGGGGATCCCGTTTTCGTCGAACCAGCTGATAAAGACCGCGCGGCCCTGATCGTCATACCTGCGGATGATCCCGGCGTAACCATCCTTGCATACGGTCGGCGCGCCGTCCACGCCATAATACTTTTCCAGGCTCACCCTGCCGTTTTCGTCATACTGTCTTTCGACTGTTGCGTAATACCCGTTGGAACACATGGGCTTTTCTTCAGTATCATACCAGGTCCTGGAAGTCATAAGGTTGGAGTCGGAGCTGTATACGCTGCGGACCATGGCATACCCGGAGGAGGCAAGGATCATATTCCCATTGGTGCCATAGTAACGCTCCTCGACGATGTTTCCCCGTTCGTCGTATTCCCGGGTGATCCTGGCGTAGCCCTTGGCGCAAAGGACAGGTTTCCCGTTTTCGTCAAGGTAGGACTCGCTTGTCACCTTGCGGTTTTCATCGTAGCTCCGCTGCATGACGGCGTATCCTTCATTGGCTTTTACGGGTCGGTTCCCGCCATCCTCGTAACGATACTCCGTGCAGTTTCCACTGTCGTCATAGGTTTGCCGCAGGGCCGCGTAGGAGTTGCCGGAGGGGTTGGCCGGCTTTCCGTCCGCCCCGTACCAGATGGTGAGGATGGGCTTTCCGCTGTCATTGTACTCCCGGTAGATGGAAGCCCATCCCTTTTCACCGACAACGGGTTTCCCGTCGGTGCCGAAATAGCTTTCAAGCTTCACATTGCCTTTTTCATCATATTCCCTGGTCATTACAGCACGGTATCCGTCCGATGCGACCGGGCTTCCGTCGGTGCCGTACCATTCCCAACGCACGGTTTTGCCGCTCTCGGGATCGTATCGGTTCCTCAATTCGGCGTATCCCGCCTTGCACATAACGCGCTGGCCGTTTTCGTCGAAGTAAACGATATCGACGACCTGATTCCCTTCGCCATAGACACGCCCCGCGCTGCAATAGGTTTCCCCTGCCAATCCGGGAATACCGTCCGGCTGGTACCAGGTGGTAAATATCGGACGTTTTTCGTCGTCATACACCTGGTCGATCCTCGCGTAGCCTTTTGTGTGACTAGCGGGGTTGCCTTGGACGTCAAAATACCTTTCGGAAGTGATATTCCCGTTATTGTCGTATTCCCTCGTCAGGGTGGCATAGCCTGCGTTGATGGTGACGGGAGCGCCGTTTCCGTCCAGATAACGAATGACAGACACCCGGCCATCTTCATTATAATTGTAGTTCAAGCCCGAATAACCATTGCTCAGAACGGCGGGAGACCCATCTGTGTTATAATAGCGCACAGCGCTTACTTTACCGTTCGGGCCGTATTCCTGGCGGATCCTGTAGTATCCACCGATGACAACCGGTTCCCCGTTGATGTCGTAATACCTTTCTTCCAAGACCCTGTTTTTATCGTCCAGGACACGGAAGAGTGAGGCATATCCTTTCTTCAGCGTCATGGGCTGGCCGTCGTAACCGTAATAATACAGGGTGTATGTGGATTTGTCGACGCCATACCGGGTCTCCGTATAGGCATACTCTGTTTTTTTGGGGGTCATCAGAGACATGTCGGCGGTATAGTAGCGCACCGATACCTGCCTGCCCTGGGGATCATAGGCGTATTCGATCTGGGCGTAACCGTCGGCGATGTCGATAAGGCTGCCGTCCGGACCGTACCATGAACGGGCGGTCAGGTGGCCGTTTTTGTCGTAAATGCTTTCCCTGCGGAAAAAGCCTTCACTGTTGATTACGGGTTTGCCTTTCAGATAGTAGCTGACCGTAGCTTCCTTCCCTCCGGCATAGGTCGTACGGACTTCGGAAGCTCCCAGCGCTTCGCTCGATGCGGCCTGGTTGGATCGGCTGGTCGAATAATAGGTGACCTTTGTTGTCCGCCCGGAAAAGTCGTATTCGTAAACTTTGCCGGCGTAACCGCCGCTGCAGGAAGTCAAGGAACCGTTCGTGCCATAGTACCATTCCTCTGCCAGCCTATTTTTTTCACCGTAGGTGTAGATGACTTTGTGATAACCGTCCGCACAGTCGATATTTTGATGATTTGCGTCGTAATACGTTTCATCCGTTAAAAGGCCGCGGGAATAGGTCCTGTTGAACTGGGCGTACCCAAGGGAGGGCACGTTGATCGGCTTTCCGTCCTTTCCGAAGTAAACCTGCATTCCGATCTTTCCGCCGCTGGCGTAGGTTTTCTTCCATCCGGCATAGCCGTCGGAGGTGATCACGGGCTTCCCGGCCCCGTCATAGTAATACTCTTCGACGACCTGGCTGCCTTCTTTGACCTGCGTAATGATACTGTAGCCTTTTTTGTTCACATAAGGGGTCCCATCGGCGCAGGAGTATTTCCGGGTCGCATTCGGCCCGGAATAGGTATAGCTGCATACAGCCCAGCCCTCCGGGCCGTTCATGGCTTTGCCGGCGGCATCGAAATAAGCGATCCGCTGGACAGTATCCAGGTTTACGTCGTACACGCAGGATGCGTAGCCCGCCGAAGGATTGATCACGGGCTTTCCGTCAGCGCCGTAATAACGGGTGAGCGCTTTATACTTGAAATTATAGGTGTATTCGTAAACAGCCTTCGCCCAGGCGCGGTCACCAGTGAACAGCGATCCGTCGGCAGAGGTGTACTGCTCGGAGATCAGGTAAAGCGTGCCTTTGGTGTTGGCTTTGTATTCCGCATCATATCTTGCATAGAGGGAACCGGAAGAGACGAGCCGTCCCTCCGTGCTGTAATGGACGATGGACCGGATATTTCCATCGATATAGCTTGTTTTTTCCTCGAAGAAGCCCTCCGGCCCGACGGCGGGAGCACCGCCTGCGGTGTAATAGGCCTGGGAGACGATCCTCTTCCCTTCGTAAGTGTACACACAGCGGCAGAAGCCCGACGCTGCATCCACAGGGGTGCCTTTATCGTCCTGGTATTCATACTGGAGCAGCCGGCCAGCCTTGTATGTATAGATGACCTGAGCGTACCCAAGGTCGTCGGCCATGGTCAGTTCACCGTTCCTGTTCAGGTAACGGACCGACTCGACCTTTCCGGAGGAGGTATACTGGTAATCCGCCTGAAGCAGTCCGGAGACCTCGGCGAGGGCACAGGAGCCCAAGGACAGCATCAACAGCAGGATAAGCAGCGCAGTGGGAGTTTTTTTCATAACCGGGTTCTCCTCTCAATGGGTTTCCGACGTGAAACGCGGCGACGTTATGGCCGGAATTTTGTCTTGCCGGAAGCTAGCTTGTATTTTACTTTATATTGTACTTATTTGCAATGACCTTTTGCGATTTATGAGGTTTACAATTTGTTTTTACTCGTGTAAAATAAATCGGAGTATCCCAATACCGGCCATGAGACCGGGGAAAAAGGACGGATCCACGATGCCTCCGAAACTGATCCGACAGATGCTTGCCTCGCAGATTTTTTCCGCGCTTACGGTGTCGGTCTGCCTCCTGATCGACAATATTATGATCAACCGTTTCCTCGGGATCAACGCCATAGCCGCCTATGAGCTTTCCAACCCGCTCCTCCTGTCGATCGGAGCGGTCGGCGGTATGCTTTCCGCCGGGATCCAGGTGGCGTGTTCCAAATCCCTGGGCAGCGGGTCGCAGGAAGAAACGAACAAGGGCTATTCCACGGCAGTCGTTTTTTCCTTGACCGTATCTTTTATTTTTATGGTCCTGGTCCTCGCTTTCCGGTCTCTCCTTGCCCGGATCGTCGGCGCCGGTACCTCCGGGGTGATCCACGACGATACCGTCGGCTACCTCGCCGGCTTCTCCATCGGCGCGCCGGGTTCGATGTTCGCTTTGATCCTGGTCCCGTTTCTGATGATGTCCGGCAAAAATACCCTCCTGATCGCCGCGGTGGTCGGCATGACCGTTACCGACGTCGCCTTTGATTTTCTGAATGTCCTTGTATTTCACGGCGGCATGTTCGGCATGGGGCTTGCCTCGGCGCTCAGCTATTATGTGGCCGTGGCTATTGGGCTTGGGTACTTCCTGTCAAAAAAGAGCGTATTTCGTTTTTCCTTCAGCCGTTTCAGCTTTGCCAAAACCGGAGAGCTTCTCCGGGGCGGGATCCCGACCGCTTTCAATATGGCTTCGTCGATCATCCTGGTTTTTTTCCTCAACCGCATGTTTATGAGGTCCGAAGGCGGCGGTGCGGCCGCTGTCGCGGCTTATGCCGTTGCCAGCGGGATCATGAACGCCAGCAACAGCATCAGCACCGGGATGAGCGGCGTTTCACTGACGCTTTCCGGAATCCTGTTCCAGGAGGAGGACCGGAATGGCCTGAAGAACGTGCTCTTCCTCCTGCTCAGGTGGAGCGTGTTTATCGGATTATGCGTTTGCATCGTCCTTGTCATCTTCGCGCCCTTTTTCGTGGGACTTTTCCTTCCCGAACAGAACGAGACGCAGCGGATGGCCATCCTCGGCGTTCGGCTGTTGGCCTCGGGCCTGATCCCCTGCTGCTCTGCCAACGCGCTGAAAAGTTTTTATCAGGGGACGGGACGCGTCCTTTTGACCGAGTTGTTTTCCTTTTGTGAAGGTGCTGTTTTCCCCTGCCTCGCGGCGCTCCTTATGCACCGGTTGATTGGGATCGACGGGCTCTGGCTCCAGTTCGTCATTGGCGAGATCATCACACTGTCCGCGGTCTTCCTTTATACGCATTTAAAGGCCCGCAAAGTTCATGATGATTTTCCCTTCTTTATGCTTCTCGACCCGTCTTTCGGCGTGGACAAGAGCGAACTGATGGAGGCGGAGATCCGTACAATGGACGATGTTTCCTCCGTTTCGCAGGCAGTGGGGCTCTTCTGTTCCCGGCACGGGCAAAGCGCCAGGTTTTCGAACCACATCGCCGTCTGCGTGGAAGAAATGGCCGCGAATACCGTAGCTTACGGATTCTCTCCCGGCGGGGGAAACCATTTGTCCATACGCATCCAGCACAAGGACGACAAATGGGTCCTCCGTTTCCGGGACGACTGCTCGGGCTTCGATCCTGTCAGCTACATTCCGCCCGAGGAACAGGGCAAGGGGATGGGCATCAGGCTTGTCACCGCGATGGCCGACGATATCCGGTACACATACTCCCTGAACCTCAACAACCTGACTGTGGTCCTCGACGGGTCGAAAGACCGCATACCGTGCGAACAATAAATCGTCTGATATATCATATCGATCGAAGGAGAAATGCATCATGATCGTACTGAAAGTCCTTGGGATCCTGCTTTTTGACACAACATCATGGTACGGGATCGCCTTGGCGGTGCTCCTGATCGCAGGCTACTGGGGCATGTTCAAAAAATCCGGCATTGATCCCAGGTGGTCTCTTGTGCCGTGCATGAGGGATTACATGTTTTCCAAATGCGCGGGACGCGAGCCGGAGGGACGTGTTCTGTTCATTACCAATAGCCTTATACTTGTGATGGATCTTATCCTGACGATCGTAGATCTCGAAATAGACGAAAGCCGGGTCACCAATCTGGCCCTGGCCATAACCGCCCTGGTGTTTGTTTTAATGATCATCAAGGCGGTGTACCATATCCGGATATGCAGCGGGATCATCCAGATGTATCATGCCAAAGGCTGGTGGATGTGGCTGTGGCTTTTCATTACCGGCTTACCCGCGGTGATCTGGGGCTTCTCTCCCAAATATCAGCCGGAGATCCAGGCCGAAGACCTGACAAGAATGTCCCTGGATACGATCTCCGGCGTCAGCATCGCGGGGATGAAAGACGGATTGACCGTCAATCTGGAAGAGCGTACGGCCAAGGAGTTTTTCCAGAAGAAATACCTACTTCGCGACATCCACATGTATATCAAGCCCGGTCACATGGTCCTTTTGCTGGGCGGTTCAGGCGCAGGCAAAACCACGTTCCTCAACGCCGTCAACGGTTATGAAAAAGCAAAAGCAAAGGTGACCCTCAATGGCGGCGATATATACGGTGAATACAAAAAAATGCAGTATGAGATCGGTTTTGTCCCACAGCAGGAACTGATGCGCGGCAAGGATACGGTCTACAGGACACTGACGGACGCATCCCGCCTGCGCCTGCCCAGGGACATATCCAGTAAGGACCGCAAAGCCCGTGTGGACGAGGTGATGCGGATCTTCGGCCTGACCCCCGTACGCGGCAACCTGGTGGAAAAGCTGTCCGGCGGCCAGAAGAAGCGCCTTTCTATCGCCCTTGAGTTCATATCGAATCCATCCCTTTTCATCCTCGACGAACCAGACAGCGGCCTGGACGGCGTCATGGCCAGGGAACTGATGGAACAGCTTCGTTTGATCGCCGACCAGGGCAAGATCGTCATCGTCATCACGCATACCCCTGACCGCGTCATCGACCTCTTTGACGACGTGATCGTTCTGGCCAAGGATTCAAACCGTACCGGACGCCTGGCGTTTTTCGGAAGCATCGAAGAGGCACGGAATTTCTTCGGCAAACAAACGATGGAACAGATCGTCATGACCATCAACCGCCAGGAAGAGGGCGGCGAGGGACGCGCGGACGAATTTATCGCCAAGTATGCGGAGGTGCAGCATGCATAATAATCAGGAAACTGTTAAACAGCCCGAGCATCTGGTCCATATCCGCCACCGCGGGCGCGGGCCGCAGGTGATCATTTATCTTGGCAAGCTGCTGCGGATGTTCCTCTATCAGAACGACTGGAAAGTCCTTCCCATGGCGGCGATCATCGCAGCCCTGGTATCCATGGTGATCAAAAAAGACTTTTTTCTGACGATGGAAGGCGAGCTGAAAGGATCATTCGCCCTCACCTGCGTCGCCATCTGGAACGGCTGCTTCAATTCCATCCAGGTCATCTGCCGTGAAAGGAACATCCTTAAGCGCGAACATAGAGCAGGGCTTCATATCTCGTCCTACATCTTTTCGCACATGATCTACCAGGCGCTTCTGTGCATGGTACAGAGCGGCATTACGATCTATGTCCTGATCATCATGGGTGTCAAGATCCCGGTTTCGGATGGCATGATCACGTTTTCAACGGCGCTCGATCTGACCATTACCGTTTTCCTGGTCTCTTTCGCGTCGGACATGCTGTCCCTTCTGATCTCAGCGATCGCGCATTCCACGACGACGGCCATGACCATCATGCCATTCGTTTTGATATTCCAGCTGGTCTTTTCCGGCGGGATCTTCAACCTGCCCGCATGGTCGGAGCAGATCTCCCACTACACCATATCAAGCTACGGCCTTAAATGCTTCGCCGCCCAGTCGGACTATAACAATTCGCCGATGGTCACATTGTGGAATACATTGATCAAGATGAAAGGCTCTGAGATCGGGGGCACCTATACCGTCGGTCAGGTTCTGGATCTCCTGGAAGACAAGGATAACCACATGATGACCGAGCTTCGCGGCAGGGAGATCAACGCGACCTTTACAGTCGGCGAATTGTGGGACGTTCTCTCAAGTTCCGAGACCGTGAACGGGATCCTCGACCGCCAGATCGACGCGTCGATGACCGTAGGTGAAATATTGACCGCCCTCAGGACCGACGAAAACTGTGCTTCATTCCGCGATATAAATCTTGGTTTTGCCACTGTCGGGGAGCTTCTTATCAGTCTGGATGAGGAACTCGAAGGAACGGAACTGAAGGAACTGCAGATCGGGAGAGACTTCGCCCTGCGCGAAGTGCTGGATCTCCTTAAGGTGGAGGACGGCTTGAACGCTTACAGGGACACCACTTTAGGCCGGACCTTTACTTTGGGAGAGCTTATTGACGCGATCATCACCAATCCGGACGTTCAGGCCCGCCGTGACCAGCCGTTTACGCTGAAGATCACCATTGGTCAGTTGATGGACTTGGTAGGCGAGGATACTTTGCGGGAATATATTCAGAAAAAGACCGCGCAGATCAGCCGTATCGATGCATATGAAAAAAGTGTGGAAAATGTGGTCAACTACTGGCTTGTTTTCTTCTTCTTTGCCATGCTCTACGCCCTTTTGTCCGTCATCGTTCTTGAATTCATCGATAAGGACCGCAGGTGATCCCATCCCCTGCGTACTTTCCGGAACGGTGTCTCCAGACGGCGCCGTTCCTGTGCGGGTGTGGTAGAGGAGAAAGGAATGAAAAGCCCTGTCGAAAAAGTCAAGGCTTATTACATAAGCAAAGAAGAAGCATACCGTTCCGAGATCCTGTTCCACGACAATGAAGTTCAGGCCAATAAGGCCATGTTTAACGTACTGCTGATCAGCAGTATCCTGCTTGTCATGGTCTGGGCGGCAGTGCGCGTTCATCTTTTTCCGGTAACAGGCAGGATCATCGACCGTGCTACGATCCTCGGTTCCCTCCAGGTCATGGCCGCTGCCGTGGTTTGCCGCGCTGTAAGGAACGATGCCTGGTGGCTCAAGCATTTTCTTCTTGTTTCACTTATCGTTGTCTATGCGCGCCTGGATGGGATGCTTACCCATAAGGTCGCCATACTGATGGTGATCCCGGTCATTTGTTCCAGTAGGTATTTCTCCCGCGTTCTGACAACGCTGATCTCGTATCTTACCGTCGTGGCTTTCGCTTTTTCCACTTATTATGGTGCGGTCAAGGGCTGGGTCGATCTGAACAACGTGACTCTTCCCGTAGGAACGGTGCTGACGCTTACGGACAACTGGATCGCAAGCGGCCTGAACGAAGTGACATACGACGTGGGCACCTATGTCCGCAATTCCTATCTGTTCTCTTTCCTTCCACGGTGCCTGATGTTTGTGATCTCTGCGGTCATCAGCGCGGATATTGCCACACGCGGGCGCGAAATGGTGCTTGCCCAGAAGAAAATGACCGAGGACAACACCCGCATCGAGACGGAACTTCAGTTAGCCAAGGGGATCCAGGCTGCCATGCTTCCCGATTCATTTTCCCCCTTTCCTGACCATGGGGAGATCGAAATCTGCGCAAGCATGGCTCCCGCCAGGGAAGTCGGCGGGGATTTTTATGACTTCTTTTTCATTGACGATACCCACATGGCCCTCGTTATCGCAGATGTGTCGGGCAAGGGAGTCCCCGCCGCGCTGTTTATGATGTCCGCTCGGATCATGATCCGTGACGGTACCCTTGCGGGGGGAAGCCCTGCCGATATCCTGGCGTCCGTCAATACGCGGATCACCGCGAACAACAAGGCGGAGATGTTCGTGACGGTCTGGCTCGGCATCCTTGATACTGAAACAGGCGTGATCCGGGCGGCAAATGCCGGGCACGAATATCCCGCTGTCCTCAGGGAAGGGACATTTGATCTGTTCAGGGAAAAACACGGGCTGCCCGTCGGTACCATTGAAGGCGCGCGATATACGGAATATGATCTGGTTCTCGGGCCGGGTGACATCCTGTTTTTGTATACCGACGGTGTGACCGAAGCGACGGACCGGGAGCAGAAATTGTTCGGTACGGACAGGATGCTGAGATCACTCAACAGGAAACCCGGCGCGGATCCCGAAAAGCTTCTGGACAATATGAAGATCGATGTCGCGAGGTTTGTACAGAGCGCTCCGCAGTTTGACGATATGACCATGCTTTGCATTCGGTATAACGGGCACTCCCCTTCTGGTTGAAGGCTGTAAGGGATTTATGGCGCGATCCAGGAAGATCCGGGAGGAAACAGAAAGAAAAAATAACGAGGTCCTGTTCGGCATGCCGCATCGGCCCCGGGAAGAAGGATGATCGTATGATATCTGACAGGATCGAGATCAGGAACAGCGGTTCGGGACAGGACAAGGCTTTGGCTGAGGCGGAAAAAGCCGCCGCTTGGTGCGCACTGACACCCAAGGAAACGCTGCGGGCCAGGCTGATCGCCGAAGAAATGATGAGCATGATACGCTCCCTGTCCGGCGAAGTGAACGCATGTTTCCGGATCGAGTGCGAGGGGAAAGAAATGACGTTTTTCCTGACCACATCCATCCTGATGAACGAAGCGACCCGCGCAGAACTGATCAACGCTTCCACATACCGTGAAAACGATTCGGCCAAGGGATTCCTTGGCCGTTTGAGGGATTTTTTCGAACGAGCGATGCTTTCAGGCGCCGGGTCCTATGTGTTTGCTGAAAACGTTTCAGAACAGCCCCTTCCCCCGCCGGACACGAAAATCTCATTTGATCCCGGATGGGATCATTACGAGCGTTCCATCCTGAAGAACGCCGCAGACGAGATCCGCATCGGGATCCGCGGAAACCAGGTGGAGATGACCGTAAAAGTTTATTTCGGTGACAAAGCGTAAGGGGCTCAGCTGTTCTCTGTTTTCAGGTAAGCGAGCAGGGCGGAAACCGCCATGGCCCTGTGGGAATGGGTCTCCTTGAAGGATATGGGAAGCGACGCCGTGGTATGTCCGCCGGAATCTGCGGATACAAAGATCGGATCATATCCAAAGCCGTTTTCCCCCGAAGCTTCCATGGCAATGGTCCCGTCCCATATCCCAGTGAAAAAGTGTTCTTTCCCTTCGGGGCCGATCAGGCAGATACAGCATACGAAACGCGCGCTTCGGTCATTTTTACCGCGCAGCGCCGACAGGACAGCCTGCCGCCTTTCCTGCTCTGTAGTCAGCCCCAGATACCTGGCACTGTAGATCCCGGGCGCGCCGCCAAGCGCGCTGACCTGAAGGCCGCTGTCGTCAGAGAGCACCCATCCCCCGGTCTGCTGATGGACCGCGCGGGCCTTCAGGAGGGCGTTTTCCTCAAAGGTTGTTCCGGTCTCCTCTACGTCGAAATGGATCCCTTTTTCTGACTGGGAAAACACGCTGAACCCGATGGGCTCGAGGATCTCGCGATATTCCGCTATTTTGCCGCGGTTATTGCTCGCAACGGTCAGTTCCATCTTTAACTCTCCTGTATGTATTACGCCGGGAAAGCTGACTTTCCCGGCGGTTTTTGCCGTGCGGTCCAAAGGATACTGATCAAAGGTTTTCCCTGATTCGGCTGATCATTTCCTCATATTCGCTGTCAGTCAGCTTCTTCAGGCCGGGGTTCATCTGAAACACTCCGCCCCATTCGAATCCGTCCCTGTATTTGGGGACAAGGTGTACATGAAGGTGACACCCGGTATCGCCGTACGCGCCGTAATTCACCTTGTCCGGATGGAAGGCGGCGTGGATCGCTTTTGCGGCCCGGTTGACGTCCTCCATGAAAGCGGCCCGCTCTTCGGCGCTGATATCGACGATCTCGCTGACATGATCCTTATACGCCACGATACAGCGTCCCGGATGGCTCTGTTCACGGAAAAGGATCAGCGAAGAAACCTTCAGCTCGCAGATGAAAATGCCGAAAGCGTCCAGGTGCTCATCCCTCATGCAGTAGCCGCAGTTTACATCCTTCATTTTTGTTTTCCTCCTTAAAAAATCTTCAATGATTTATGTGGCACAGTGCTGACTTTTTTAACTGTTTCATTTTGCGGACCCGGATGGGAAAGAAAGATCAGTCCACAGTCACGCCCGCCATGGACATCAGGGCGTCCATATTATTGAGTATGCTTACGGCGGGCAGGACAATGTTGTTCTCCAGACGATAGTCATAGCCGTTCAGGATCAGGACCATGGAGATGCCGTTTTCCTTTTGATAATATACGTTGGAGGAAAGTCCCCCGTACCTCCCCTGGTGGCCGTACCAGGTCCCGCCGGGAAACTGGTTCAGGCGGACCTGCCCCAACCCGTAGGGACTTTGGGCCGGGGTCATGTCGGATTCCATCAGGCGGACGGTGTTCTCCTTCAGGATCCTGACACCGCGGTATGTGCCTCCTTCGATCATCATCTGGGCCAAAACGGACAGGGAGGAGGCATTTATAAACAGTCTTCCCACCGTATACCCGCAGTTTTCCACCGGATCAGCGTAAAGATTGAAATCCCTTTCGATGTCCTTTTTCACACTGATCTGGACTGTGCCGGCGGTGCTCAGAAGGTCTGCCGTGGACGCGCCTGAGGGCAGAAGCTTCGGCGTATAAGCCGCGGTCAGGCCCAGGGGTTTGAATACCGTCCGGTCCATATAGGTCTGGACGCTCTCGCCGGTAATAGCCTCGATAAGTGAACCCAGCAGCGCGCCGTCAAAGTCGGCGTAGGAATACATCGACCCCGGCTGCAGATTCTCCATAAAGATGGGATCGTAGCCATTCGTTCCGATTCGGCTCCACTCCGGATGATAGTCCGTTGTATCAGGGCGCAGGGATGAAGTGTGGTTCAAAAGCATGCGGGCGGTGATCTTTTCCCCGCTGTATCCGGGATTCCGTACTTCAAAGGGGAGATAGACGCTGATATCAGCATCCAGGTCGATCAAGCCCTGATCGTACAGTGTCATCAGCCCGATCGCCGTGACCCATTTGGTCACCGATGCGATCCTGAAGCAGGTATCCTCATCCGTTCCGCCCCAGCCCCAGGTAAGCAAGGTCTCTCCGTCCCTTGTGATCACAGCGGCGCCGTTTGTCACGTTATTTTCCTGGGCCAGGTTGTCCATCCAGGCTGTCATCTCAGCGTTTGCCGGAGCGGAAAGGGCTTTCTTCACGGCCTTGTCAAGGGCTTGCAGGGTTTTGGGGCCGGCCTGACCGTCCGTGGTCAAGCTGTGGTCGCGCTGGAAAGCCTTGACCGCGTTCACTGTCCCGGGCCCATAGGAGCCGTCCAGGGAAAGAGTATAATACCCGAGGAAGAACAGTGTCTTCTGCAGGGCATAAACGTCATCCCCCCGATCGCCGACGGATATGGCGGACACGGGGACGCGCAGATCGGCGCCTCCGATCGGCTCGGCTTTCGCCTCAGCGGGGATTTCCGATGTCACGGGAGCAGGAGATACAGCGGTTTCCGCTCCTTCGCCCCCGGAGAGATCGGCGGCGGTCTTTTCCTGCGGCGCTCCTTTTGCCTGCAGGGCGGCGTTGATCTGTGCGAGTGTCTTTTTACCGGCGACGCCGTCTGCGGTCAGGTTGAAATCATTCTGGAACGCACGGATCGCCGCCACTGTCCCATTCCCGCAGACTCCGTCGGGGGTGCCGGGCCTGTAGCCGAGGGCGATCAAAGCTTCCTGGAGTGCGCGTACGCTGTCGCCGCGCATACCGAAGCGCACCGTCACAGTCAGGGGTACGTAGACAATGGCGGCAGGGGCTTCCCCCACCGGGAGGACTGAAACTGCTTGTGTGACGGACACGGGAGTTTCGCTTCCGGGTGCCGTTTCATCTGCCGCCGGGATGATTGTCTCGACGCCTATATCTGAAGCTTGCGTTCCGGCGGCAGTCTCTTCAGGCGCGCCTTGCGGCACTGGAGATTCTGATGCAGGCGATGTTGCGGCCGCTTCCGACGAGGCTGCAGCGACCGCTTCGGAAAGACTGGCCCAGGTCGTGGGACCAGCGACTCCGTCCGATTTCAGGCCATGGTCCCTTTGAAAAGCTTTGATCGCCCGGATAGTGGCTTCCCCGGCTTTACCGTCGATCTTCAGCTGATAATAGCCGAGGAGAGCAAGCGCCTCCTGCAGTTCGGTCACGGCGCTGCCGCTGCTGCCGTAACGTACGGTTTTGGTGTAAGGGGCAAGCCCCGCAGCCTTTGCGGCCGGGCCGGGGATCAGGAGAAATACCAGGACCGCCGCCAGGATCGCCGCCGCAATACGTCTGATCATTGCCTTGTCCTCCGATCAAAATAAAGGGAAATGTTGCCTTCATCGGCTTCGGTAAGATCATGAAAAAAGTATTTCGCAAACCCGCTTCTTCCGACGGGTTCGTTTTATCAGGGATCGCAGATCATACACGGAGCATACCCCATATCCAGAAGATCGTCCCTGCTGCCGTAATAATCATCCCTGTTGGATTGCTTGATGTCCTTTACGGCCCTGCAGGAGGGACGGTGGAATTTCCTGGTGTGATTGTTCAATACATAGATCTCAACCTTACCCATCTGCGTCGGGGCCTGGGAGGAATTCCCGGTCCTGTAATCGATCATCACGCCGGGCTGCGCATTTTTAAGATACACCGCCAGGGCAAGATCGCCGTCTTCGACGGAATACGCTTCGATAGTCAAGCCGCGGCATACTGTTTCACCGTCCAAAAATCAGTGGTCACGGTATACTGCACATGGTGTCCTGTCTCGTCGATATACCTCCGGACTTCGTTTTCGATGGGCAGCATCAAATGGATGTTCAGGTAACGCGTGCCGGTGAACAGGTTGCGCTCGTCGTCCACGCCGCAGAGCTGGAAAGCGATCAGGTGGCAGCGGTTATAAAGGTATTTCCCATCGATAAAGTCGTATTTGATACTCGGGCGGAAACCGGAAGGATAGAACATCGATATGGGCGATCTGTCCTTGCCCGGGATCGTCTCCGGTCCGAGTATGGCGCTTGCCGTCCCTGCCCGTCCAAGGCTGTCCAGGTCGCTCAGACTGCAGTCGGATGCCAGTGAAACGGCTGCAGCAATCGTCAGGACAAATACAATAAGCAGGATGCGGATCTTTCCGAACTTCAATCTTCGTTTTCCCGGCCTTTCATGTGAATAGAAAACTTGTAATTATTATAACGGATTCGAGGCAATTGTACAACGGCAAGCAGAGCGATGGGCAAATATTTCCGTTTTTTTTCGTAAATTTTCTGACATTTATTATTCCTTTCAGGCAAGCTGTATCTTCCAGGCGGGTCGTACCTGGACTGTCTCTCTGTCCTGCTGTCGGGACGGCGGATCGAACGAAAAAAAGTAGAAAATCAAATATTGATACATTATCACGCATAAATATATTTACTGCAGGGAAAAGACCTTTGCCTGTTTTAATGTACTGGAGTATAATAATTTATGTTTCTGTTCTGTTTTCTGCGTGTTCAATGCGGATTCGACCATATATCCGTAAAGGAGGATGACCATGTGTCCCGTTACCCGGGAGATGCTGCTTCGTTTCCGTGAAGAAGAAAAAACAAAAAAAGAGATCCCAACCCTCCAGGCTGCCATGGCCAAATGCGAACTGCAGGACCTGGCATATATTCCCTCTGCGGCCGCCAGGCTGAATGGGGAATTTACAGTGGAACTGAAGACACGCGGGATCACTTGGCAGCAGAAAAGCGGAAGATGCTGGCTGTATGCCGTCATGAACATTCTGCGGGAAAAGGCCGCTGAAAAATGCGGCCTTGAAAAGTTCGAGCTTTCGGGCAATTATCTGTCTTTCTACGACAAGCTTGAAAAGGCAAACAATGTATTGGAAATGGCCGTCCGATATGCCGACAGGCCGCTTAACGACAGGATGAACGAATATATCCTGGAGGGCTTCCACGATGGCGGTTATTGGGATATGGCAGTGGACCTGGTCCGTAAATATGGGGCCGTGCCGCTGGACGTGATGCCGGAAACCTTCCAGTCGACTCATACGGAAAAATTCAGGAAGCTTCTTTCCTCGCTTCTTCGCAAGGATGTCCTCCGCCTTCGCGCTGCGGTCAGGAACGGAGAGGATCCGGAACCTCTGAAGGAAACTATGCTGGAAGAGGTCTACCGCATGGAATGCATCGCCTATGGAGAGCCCCCCGCGGAATTTGATTTCACCTGGAGGGATCGGGATGGCGTATTCCATGAGGACCGTCGCTTGACCGGAAAGGAGTTTTATCGGAAATATATCGGTGAACCTCTTGAAGATTATATCACCGTGACCGACCACCCCACCGATGGTCTGAAAAAAGACCTGCACTACGTTTTCCATTATATCGGCTGCATGGCGGACAGGGATATCGTCAATCTGAACCTCTCCGCGGATGAGATGGAAACCCTGGCCCTCCGGCAGCTGAGAGACGGAAGGCCCGTGTGGTTCGGCTGCGATTCGGGTGCCTTCGGGGACCGCGTGAAGGGGATCTGGGATCCCGACAGCCTCGATTATGGCGGACTCCTCGGAGGGATCGATTTCACCATGAGCAAAGGGGACCGGCTCATGTCCCACGACAGCTATGCCACCCACGCCATGATCCTCGTCGGCGTGCATCTTGATGAAAATGGGAAGCCCGACCGCTGGAAGATCGAGAACAGCTGGGGCGAAGAAGTCGGACGCAAAGGTTATTTTGTCTGCAGTGAAAAATATTTCAGGGAGTATGTATACGAGGTCATCGTCGACCGAAAATATCTGAACGAGCGCCAGCGCGCTCTGCTTGACAGAGAGCCTGTGCGCATCGATCCGTGGGAGTGTGACTGGCTTTGAACCATGCCGATATCGAAACAAAAGTGACGGAACGCCTGATCCGCTACGCTCGCATCAATACGCAGAGCCATCCATTCCGTGGCGTCTGGCCGACGACATCGTGCCAGATGGATCTGGCGCGGATGCTGGCGGACGAGCTCCGCTCCCTTGGAGCGCAGGATGTTTTTCTGGATGAGACGGCCTGCGTTGTTTACGCGGGGATTTTTTCCACCTGTCCCGACGCTCCCGCCTCTCCCGTCGGCCTGATCGCTCATATGGATACCGCGCCGGACGCCCCCGGTGAAAACGTGTGCCCATGGGTCCTTAAGGGATACGACGGCGGCGACATCCTCCTGAACGAGGAAAAGGGCATTGTGATGCGGGCTGCGGATTATCCGAATCTGAAGCAGTATATCGGATGCGACCTTGTCCTCACCGAAGGAACGACATTGCTCGGGGGCGATGACAAGGCTTCCATCGCCGCGATCATGACCCTTGCGGAATACCTTGGCGCCCACCCGGAGATCCCTCATGCGCCGCTGAGGATCGCCTTTACTCCCGACGAGGAGGTGGGCGGCCTTGCCCGGGACCTGGACCTGAAGCGGTTCGGTGCGCCAAGCGCTTATACGCTGGACGGCGACCACCTGGGATGGTATGAGGACGAGACCTTCAACGCGTCGGAAGCGAAGATCGTTATCACCGGACGAAGCGTTCACACTGGGACAGCCAAGGACATTATGGTGAACGCCGTGGATATCGCCGCAGAACTGATGGCAATGCTTCCGAAGGATGAAAAGCCCCAGACCACCTCCGGCGTTCAGGGGTTCTATCATGTATCGTCCTGCACGGCAACGTGCGAACATGCTTCTCTGCGAATGATCATCCGTGATTTCGGCAGGGAACAGTTCGCGGCGAGGGAGGATTTCGTGAGGGAATGCGTAAAAAAGCTTCAGGACCGTTACGGTAAGGACAGGATCAGCCTTGAGATCACCCTTCAGTACCGCAACATGAAGGAGATGCTGAGGAATACGCCGGAGCTGGCCGAAAGGCTGAAACAGGCGATCAGCGACAGCGGCATCCAGCCTGTCTGCGAGCCCTTCCGGGGCGGTACGGATGGTTCTTCCCTGACGTGGCGAGGCCTCCCCTGCCCCAATCTTTCCGCAGGTTATGAGAACGCCCACGGAAGGTTTGAATACGTTCCGGTCCAGTCCATGGCAAAAAATGTTGAGATCCTGATGAGGCTCTGCGGCGTCCCGATGCCCAGGACATGACCGAAAATGCGGTCCTATACGGTCTATACGCCGTTTGGGACGCGGTTTAAGCTGTTTTCAGGCGTTTTCCGTTGAAAAAAACCGGGATTGGATGCTACAATGATTCCTGCTTGGCAACCAATGATATCTGAGGGGATAAAAAACCATGATCGAATTTGTAAACGTCACCAAGATCTATGCAAAATCCGGCGCAAAGGCGGTTGACAACGTTTCCTTCACCGTCAATACAGGCGAGCTTTTCGGCTTTATCGGTCCCAACGGCGCCGGCAAGACCACCACAATCCGGATGCTGACCGGCAGTCTCCTGCCCACGGAGGGCAGGATCCTTCTGGACGGCGTGGACGTGGCAGAAAAACCGATGGAGGCCAAGCGCAAACTGGGCTTCGTCCCTGACGGCGCGGACCTTTTCGATCGTCTTTCCGGCCTGGAGTACCTCAATTTCATGGGCGACATCTACGGCGTTCCCGCCGCACAGCGTAAGGAACGCATGGACAAGTACCTGTCCATGTTCGAGCTGACCGATGCTGTCGGCGGCCGGATATCGGGCTATTCCAAAGGCATGCGCCAGAAACTGGCCACCATTGGCGCCCTTTTGCACGATCCCGATGTTTGGGTCCTGGACGAACCGATGATGGGCCTGGATCCCAAGGCGTCCTTCCTGTTAAAGGAAGAGATGAAAAACCAGTGTAAGCTTGGCAAGACCGTCTTCTTCTCTACTCACGTGCTCGAGGTGGCGGAAAAGCTGTGCACCAGGGTGGCTGTGATCAATAAGGGCCACCTTGCCGCGGTCGGAACAGTGGATGAGCTCAAGAGCGCCGAGCACGCCGAAAGCCTGGAGCAGATCTTCCTCGAACTGACAGGCAGCGGCGAGGAAACGGAAGACTGATCACCACATCCGTTATGATTGCTTGGAGGGAATAACCATGAAATCGTTTTTTGCGCTGATGAAGCTGGAGATCAGCGGAATTTTCAGCGATATGTTTGCCCGGGGCGACCGTTCCGCAAAGAAAAAGTCAATCGGCCGCGGAGCCACGATGATCGGCTTGATGGGAATGCTGGCCGTGATGATGGTCATATTCGAGCTCCGGGTCCTGGATGTGCTGATCAACCTGCGTTCTGCGGATGTCCTGCTGAAGTTCCTGGTGGCCGCCGGCATGTTCATGACCGTATTTTACGGCATCCTGGAGGTACTTAGCCGGCTGTATTTTTCAAGGGATATCGTCATCCTGTCATATTTGCCTGTTAAGGATTTTACCCTGTATTCTGCCCGCCTTGCCGGTCATTTGATCGCCGAGATCGGCATCAGCGCCTTGTTCATTATCCCCGGGACCATCGTATTCATGAGCCGCACCGGCTTTGACGCGGGGCTGATGCTGCGCGCGCTGGCCGTGACCCTCATCTCCCCTGCCGTGCCGGTGGCGTTCTGCGCGCTGGTCTCGGGCCTGATCTCCAAAGTACCGGGTTTCTGGGCCCATAAGGAGCTTATCACTACCGCTTTCAGCATGATCATTGTTCTGGCGGCTGTGTTCATCTCCTATTTTTCTGGACAGCTGGGCGGTTCCTCGGTGGATGAAGAGACTCTTGCCGAAAGCCTTACGTCTCTCAGCGGTACGTTCGACAGGATCATTCTTGCCATTCCTCCCGTTGCCTGGGCTGCCCGCGCGCTTACGGACGGGGGCACGGATATGCTTTTGATGATCCTTGCAAGCGCCGTTTCAATGCTGTTGGTCGCTGTCCTGTTCTCGTATCACTATATCGCGGACACATCCCGCGGCAGCGAGACCAGTGCCCCTATGAAAAAAGTCGATATGAGCCGGACCGTCATCCATGGCCAGAGCCCGCTGAAGGCGCTGACAAAACGGGAGATCCAGGAGATGCTCCGCACGCCCGCATATCTGGTCAACGGTCTTCTGGGGCCTGTGATCATGCCCACGATGATGACCGTCCTGATGATCATCCCGTTTTTACGGATCGATGGCGGGCTGGCTGAATTTATCCGGACCCTGGGCGGCGCAGAAAAGGCCATGCTTCCCGTGTGCCTTTTCATCACCGGCATCATGAGCCTGATGATGGGCATGAACAGCGTATCCTCCACCGCGGTCAGCCGGGAAGGCCGCCGTCATTCCCTGATGGTCAGTCTGCCTGTCGATGCCCGTACCGTGATCGCATCCAAGCTGCTCTCCGCGCTGTTTTTCTCCCTGGTGGGGATCATTCCCCCGCCGATCATCTGCGCGGTGATCATCCCGGGCTTCGGATTGTATGCCCTGCTGATGTTCCTGTGGTCCGCCCTGCTCGCCTTTATCGGTGCAGTCCTCGGCCTGATCATTGACATAGGCAAGCCCCGCCTGGACTGGATCAACGAAACAAAAGCGATCAAATCCAACATGAACCAGATCTTCGGCCTGCTTATTTTCTTTGTCGTGCTGGCGCTCGACGCAGGAGCTGTCGTGCTGCTGTTCGTTCTGGGCCTCGATCACAAGCTGATCATCCTGATCCAGACAGCTCTTTTGTTTATTGTTTCCGCGGTATCCTTCCTTTTCCTGAAGCGCAAAGCCCCCTCCTATCACAGGATCCAGGCCTAAGCGTAAAAAAGGATCGACTGAACGGGTCCTGAAACGCAATCAAAATGGAAATTTGATTTACCCCTTTACATTTCCGGTTTCATGATGTATCATTACATTCAAATCATTGATGGGGAAGAGTACGTTTTCCTCCGGTCCCAAGAGAGGATGCGTCCGGTGAAAGCATCCGGCCGGGAAAAACCGAAGACCGCCCCGGAGAGGCCTGTGAACAGGCACGGCGATACCGTTATCATCACTCAATGAAGCGGCCGGCCCAACGCCGGCAACAAGGGTGGAACCGCGCATATTGCGTCCCTTGCAGGTCATCGGCCTGCAGGGGATGTTTCTTTCTGCAAGCCTTCTATCAAAAAGAGAGGATGTGAAAAGGCAATGGACAAGGAAGAGTACAGGAAGTTTTATCTGGAGGTGTACCGGCATTCGCTGGCGCACATCCTTGCCAAGGCGGTTTTTGAGGTGTTCGGCAAGGACGAGGTCCAGTACGCCATCGGGCCCCAGATCGCCGACGGCTTCTACTACGATTTCCTTCTCCCCCGCAACTGCACCAACGAGGATTTCCCCGTCATCGAAGCCAAAATGAAGGAGATCATCAAGCGCCGCGAGGAATGGAAATGCGAAGAGCTCAGCCGTGAGGACGCACTTGAGCTGTTCAAGGGGCAGAAATTCAAGGAAGAGCTGATCGCCGATCTACCCGAGGACGAAAAGATCACCGTTTACCGTACCGGCGATGATTTTGTGGACCTCTGCCGCGGTCCGCACATCTCCAACAGCCAGGAACTGATGAACGCCGCTTTCCAGATCCGTGCCGTGTCCGGCAGCTATTGGCGCGGCGACGAGCACAGGGATCAGCTTCAGCGCATTTACGTGTACGCATTCCCGGACCAGAAGGCTCTGAAGGATCACCTGAATTGGGTCAAGGAAGCCATGGAGCGCGATCACAAAAAGATCGGAGCTCAGCTGGACCTGTTCATGTTTGACGACACCGCTCCCGGCATGCCATACTGGCTCCCCCGCGGCTGGCAGCTTTACCAGGCCCTTCTGGCGTATTCCCGCGAGATCCAGTGGAAGCACGGCTATACGGAGATCTCCGCTCCCGTGGTCAATAAGAAAAAACTTTGGCTGATCAGCGGCCACTGGGCGCATTATGTCAACAACATGTTCATGATCCCCGGCATTTCAGGCTGGCTTTCAGCCGACGCCGAGATCCCCGGTGTGCTTGACAATCTGCAGGAAGGCGCCGCGAAGGAGACCGAGGTCAAGCTTCCCAAAGGATCCGCGGTCTTCAACCGTGAACTGGACGAGACCATGGGTGCCAAACCCATGAACTGTCCCAACGCCATGATGACCTACAAGCGCCGTGTGCACTCATACAAGGAACTGCCCATTCGCTACAGCGAATATGACGTTCTGCACCGCAAGGAAAAATCCGGGCAGATGAACGGCCTGTTCCGCGTCCAGGAATTCCGCCAGGACGACGACCACACCTTCGTTATGGAAAGCCAGATCGAAGATGAGATCGCGGATATCATCTCCATCGCCGACGAGATCTATTCCACCTTCGGCGTCACCTACCGCGCGGAGCTGTCCACCCGTCCCGATGATTTTATGGGCGATATTGAGGTGTGGAACCGTGCCGAGGCGGCCCTGAAGAAGATCCTTGACAACAAATACGGAGAGGGCGGCTATGAGGTTAACGAGGGTGACGGCGCCTTCTATGGCCCCAAGATCGATCTGCAGATCAAGGACGCCCTGGGTCGTGAATGGCAGTGCGGTACCATTCAGTTGGATTTCCAGCTGCCCCACAATTTCGGCCTCACCTACCAGACCAAGGAAGGCGGCATGGAGATGCCCGTCGTTATCCACCGTGCCCTGTACGGTTCCCTTGAAAGGTTCATCGGCATCATCATCGAAAACTTCAAGGGTAATTTCCCCTTCTGGATGAGCCCGATGCAGGTGGGTGTGGTACCCATCCGTGTAGAGCACAACGCCTATGCCGAGGAAGTGGTCAAAGCTTTGGAGGAAGAGGATATCCGCGTTGAAGTCGATTACGCCGACAAGAACATGAACGAAAAGGTGAAGGCCTACAAGACCATGAAGGATCCCTATATCCTGGTCCTGGGCGACAAGGAAGCCGCAAGCCGCACCGTTTCCGTCACCGTCCGCGGCTCCAAGCAGCAGCTACACGACATCCCCCTGGATACCTTTGTCAAGGTCTGCAAAAAGCTGAACCGCAGCCGTGCCATCGATCTGGTCACCGAAATGTGACCCCACCACTTCCCCACTCCGCAAAAATTGCGGAGCGGGGAAGTGATCGTTCTTCCCTCTGCTTCCATCATGTTCTTCCGGTTCAGCCTGTGTCCGGGACATGATCAATAGATAATGTGAAACCTGCCCTTCTGACCAGAATGACAGAAAAATGGAGGAAAAGAGTATGCCCCAGGGAAACGTACGCCCCCAGGATATGCAGCGCATCACCACTCCCGCACTCGCGGAACAGTTCATTAATGAGCAGATCTTCGAACTTCGTCGGCAGATCGGCACAGGCAAAGTCCTTCTCGCCCTGTCCGGCGGTGTCGACTCTTCTGTCGTTGCGGCCCTGCTGATCCGTGCCGTAGGAAAACAGTTGGTGTGTGTGCACGTGAATCACGGACTCCTCCGCAAGGGCGAGCCGGAACAGGTGATCAGCGTTTTCCGGGGGCAGCTGGACGCCAATCTCGTTTATGTGGATGCGGTGGACCGGTTCCTGAACAAGCTTGCCGGCGTCTCCGATCCTGAAAAAAAACGGAAGATCATCGGCGATGAATTCATCCGTGTCTTTGAAGAGGAAGCCCGTAAATTGGAGGGCATCTCCTTCCTGGCTCAGGGCACCATCTACCCGGATATCCTGGAGAGCAAGGACGGTATCAAGGCGCATCATAATGTGGGCGGCCTTCCGGAGGACATGAATTTCACACTGGTGGAGCCGGTAAAGCTGCTCTTCAAGGATGAGGTCCGTATGGTAGGAAAAGCCTTGGGCCTTCCGGACAACATGGTCTATCGCCAGCCCTTCCCCGGCCCCGGTCTTGGCGTTCGCTGTGTTGGTGCCATCACCCGGGACCGTCTGGAAGCAGTCCGCGAGAGCGACGCCATCCTGCGGGAGGAATTTGCCGCCGCAGGCCTTGAAGGCAAAGTGTGGCAGTATTTCACCGTCGTTCCCGATATCAAGTCTACTGGCATCAGGGATAACAAACGCACCTGGGACTGGCCCGTCATTCTCCGCGCAGTAAACAGCATTGACGCCACCTCCGCTTCCATTGAGGAAATCCCCTACGCGCTCCTTGGTAAAATCACTTCCCGCATCCTGATGGAAGTAAAGGGCGTCAATCGTGTCCTTTATGACCTCAGTCCCAAGCCTGTGGCTACGATCGAGTGGGAATGAGTGCCGGAACGGCGAAGCCCCTTATGCCACAACACTTTCAGCCCTCTCCAAAGTGGCTCTGATAAAGAAATGATAAAGTTTTCCGGAAAAAGGTCACATCGTCCCCATGTCCAGTGGTTGTGGGGTAAATGACCGAAAACGGAAAACGGAATCAGGAAAAACTACAGATTTGTATGATTCAGCCCTCCGCTGTGGACCCATCATCCACAGATCGGAGGGCTTTTTGTGTCAGTCTTTATTCTTCGGTTTTCTGCCGCGTTTGGAACGGGCAGGCTCTTCTGTGGGGATCGGTACTCGGACACTGGTATCGTCAAATGCAGGATAGTGATACCGCCAGCGGTCGTAATCCTCTTTCGTGATTTCTCCCGCTTTCAGCTTAGCGGCTTGCTCCTGCCAGGCACGAAGCCGCTGATCCAGATCTGCAGCGTGCACACCGCTGTCAAAAATCTCGGCGCGGAGACAGATCAGGCCATCCGCATTCGTGATGCGGAGCAGCTTGCGATCCTCCAATGCGAAAAGAGTGTGCATCAGTCCGTCCATGGTGTCGATATCCGGCACAGCGATTGCTTTGGGAGAAACATCCAGCGCTTCCGCCAGCTGAGCCGTCAGATCAGCCTTTGGTGTACGATCCTCAGATTCATACTGTGCCAGTCGGACATCAGCCGAATTATCGGGAAAGCCCAGCATAAGTCCCAGATACTTCTGCGTCATCCCCCGTAAGGTGCGAAAGAACCGGATGCGTTCGCCTGTCGCCATCAAAATCACCTCTTGAAAAAGATGATTTATTATAGCAAATACGTTTAAT
>JAFWWK010000095.1 GCA_017523615.1 Clostridia bacterium | reverse complement strand
TACGGCTTCATCCGCTGCAACTATCCCAACGGCGACATGGTCGGCCATACCGGCAGCCTGCCGGCCACCGAGATCGCCGTGGAGAGCGTGGACCTGCAGTTGGCCCGCGTCCTCAAATGCTGCGAGGAGAACGGCTGCATCCTGCTGGTCACAGCCGACCACGGAAACTCCGACCAGATGCTGGAGAAGAACAAGAAGGGCGGCATCCAGGTGCGCACCGCCCACAGCCTGAATCCCGTTCCCTTCATCATCTGGGACAAGGACGAGCGCCACGACATGGACACCGAAAAGCCCTTCGGCCTTGCCAACGTGGCTCCCACCGTGGCAGAGCTTCTGGGTGTCAAGCCCTATGACTGCTGGGAAGAGAGCATGATCAAGCACTGATTTGAGGAAAAACGGAAACGCCCGGAGAAAAGGCCGCGAGCCTTTCCTCCGGGCGTTCCTTATATTTCCCTGCCGCGCAGCCGCATGCCTCGGGCCGGCTGACGGGACCGGAGTCGGGGGCACCTTCCGAGGGATCCGGGGCCGCGCTTACAAAAGCTTCATTAGCCGGTCGTACTTGTCGCGGTAATCCTCTTCGCTCATGATGCCCAGGGAGCGCATCCGGGTGAGGGAATTGATCATGGAAACGATCTGCGCGGGAGAGGGAGGCGCGCCTTCGGGGATCTCCTCCTCACGGTGGACAGGAGCGGGCGCGGGGCTTTCAAAGGGGACGGACCGGTCGGAAGGACGGGAATAAACGGAAGGATCGCTGGTTTCGGCCGGAGCCGGCGCGGGGACGGGCGCTTCATCGGCGGCCAGGGTGGGGGACGGGACGACGGGGGCCTCGTGCGGCTCCCGGGAGAGGGCGAACTGCTTTGAGTAGCCGGACCGGGCGGGAACGGCCGTCTGGATGGGCGTTTCCGCGGGAGGCGCGGCGGAACGCACCTCCGGGGCTCCATGGCCCACGGGGGAAGCCGCCGGAAGCACCGACGTGGCGCCTGCGCGGCCGTTATCGTTCCAGCCCTGGGACAGGACCACCCGGTCCCTTTCGGAGGCTGCCTTCTTCCTGCCCGCAGGCCATACGAAGGCGGAAAGGAGCAGGGCGCACAGGACGTACATCAACAGGGGAATGACCAGGAGACGGGCGTTCGCCGCCGCGGGCAGGCTGCCGGGAGCGCTGAGCCCCAAAGCCTGGGGAAGGACGGAAGAATATCCCCGGGCGGCGGCAAGGCACGCGCAGGCCAGGGCGCCCCTCAGGGAGGCGACGGCGCCTCGGGCCGAAAGGGCGGCAAGGCACAGGAGCAGTGAAAGCGTCACAGGTGAGAAAGCGGCGAAAAAGCCGGCGGTCACCGCGGGAGAGAGGGAAGCCTGTTCAGCCAGGGCGCATTTGGCGGCGGAAAAGGCTGAAAGCATGACCAGCGCCAGGGAAAGGACGATCATCACCGCTTTGCCCCGGGGCCGGGCCAGCAATACGGCAGCGGAAACGGCCAGCGACAGCCCGAAAGCCAGGGCCGCGGCACCCAGTCCGGCGGAGAAGACAGGCCCTGAAAAGGCGGAGGAAAAAGAGGAGAGCGTCGGGATCAGGCAGGCGCCTGCGGCCGCGAGGGCTGCCAAAGCGCAGCCCGCGGCGCCTGCGGCGCCGCCCCGGAGGGAAGGAGAGCCCGTGTCCGCCCGGGACAACAGCACCGCAGGGACAAGGCACAGCAGGCACTCAAGCAGGATCCTGAGGGAGGAGATCTGGGCGGAGGAGGTATAAAACCCGCTTTGGAACAGGCTGACCGCCCGGGAGTCCAGGGTCATGAAGCCGGAGCCGGCGGCCAGAACGGCGTCCGGGTCCGCGCTGAGGGCAAAGACCGCGCCGGCGGCCAGCGGGAGAAGGGCCGCTGTTTTTTTCATTTTATCGGGGAATGCCGCGGCGCAGAAAAGACTGAGGGAAAGGACGGGCAGAGCCATGACCGCGCCGCATCTGAGGGCGGAGGAGGAGATCGTTTTAAAGGGCGCGGAGAACATCAGAAGCTGCGGCGGCAGGAAGGCGAGGACCCCGGCGAGGGTGACGGCCACGCCCCTGACGGGGGCGGGAAGATGCCTGAGAGCCAGGCCCAGCGCAAAGCCCAGGCCGCATCCCGCCGCCAGGGAAAGGACGCGCAGCAGCAGGGAACGGAGCAGGTCCTGCAGGAACAGGGTCTCGGTCAGTCGGTCAAAAAAGCCGCCGAGGTCCATCTGGCCTGTAAAGTCACGCAGTTCGGGGCTGTATTCCGCCGCTCCCATCCACAGGGTGAAGCCGAAAAGGATCAGGGCGGGGACCAGCAGGACGGCGACGGGGATCCAGGAAGTCATGCGTCGATTCATGGGGAACCTCCTTCGGTTCGGAAAAAAACGGGACTAGCGCGATTTCCGGTTTCGATGGATTCTCAGGTCCTATTGTAAAGCAGATTTTCGCTCCTGTCATCTGTTTTCTTGATCGCCGGGAGGAACGTCATGCACATTGTTCAAATCCTGTTTTTTGTCAATTCTGATGTTGACAGTGAAACTGGAAATGCTATAATCCCCCCATAAACGCGTTTGACCGGGGCAAAGTAACTGTCCCCCGCCGCGCAAAGAGAGCCCCCGGTGATGGGAAGGGGGCCGCGGCAGGACGGCGAAGTTCTCCCCGGGAGCGGTGTGCCGAAGCGGCCGGTGCCGTGGGTAGGCACGGACGGCGCCGCCCGTTACCCGGTTTTGAGGCTGCCGCGGAAGCGGCGGCGAATGACGGTGGTACCGCGAAAGCAATTTCGCCCTTCTGGTTTTGCGCCGGAAGGGGTTTTTGTTTTCCGGTATGAAAACGGACGCGGCAGCAACGCGCTCCGTTCCCCGATAATAAAACAGATGGAGGAAAAACACATGAAAAAGACAGCAGCGATCATCCTTTCCCTCTGCCTGGCGGCAGGCATGCTCACATCAGCCTTTGCCGAGGACAAAACGTATAAGATCGGCGTCCTGCAGTTCATCCAGCACGCGGCCCTGGACGCCGCCACCCAGGGCTTTAAGGATGCCCTGACGGAAAAACTCGGCGACCGGGTGACCTTTGTGGAGCAGAACGCCTCGGGCGAGGTATCCAACTGCGCCATCATTGCCACATCCCTGGTGGCGGAACGCTGCGACCTGTATCTTGGCAACGCCACCCCGGCCCTGCAGGCCCTGGCCAACGCCACCTTCGACGCCCCGGTGCTGGGCACCTCCATCACCGATTACGCCACCGCCCTGGACATCGACGGCTGGACGGGCGTGACGGGCTTCAACGTTTCCGGCACCAGCGACCTGGCTCCCCTGGACCGCCAGGCCGAAATGGTCCTGGAGCTGTTCCCCGACGCGAAGACCGTGGGGCTTCTGTACTGCTCCGCCGAGGCCAACAGCGTATACCAGGTGAACGCGGTCCGCTCCTGCCTTGAGGAACGCGGTATCGCCTGCACGGATTATTCCTTCGCGGATTCCAACGACCTGGCTTCCGTGGCGCAGATGGCCACCGAATGCGACGTCATCTACATTCCCACCGACAATACCTGCGCCTCCTATGTGGAGACCATCGCCAATGTGGTGATCCCTGCGGGAACGCCCGTCATCACCGGCGAGGAGGGCATCTGCGCAGGCTGCGGCGTGGCCACGCTGTCCATCAGCTATTATGACCTGGGATACGCCACCGGGCTGATGGCCTATGACATCCTTGTGGGCGGCGCTGACGTTACGAAGCTTGCGATCGCCTATGCCCCTGAAGTCACCAGAAAATACAACCCCGCCATCGTCGAGGCCCTGGGCATCGTCATCCCTGAGGATTACGTAGCCATCGGGCAGTAACATGATCTGTCCGGCCGGGGGGATGACCATTCCCCCCCGGCCGGCGGATAAACGGATCGGGAGGATAACGCGTTGGATTTCGTGAAGCTTCTCAACCAGTTGCCCGGAGCGGCGGCTCAGGGCCTGATCTGGGGCCTGATGGCCATCGGAGTGTATATCACATACAGGATCCTTGATATCGCCGACCTGACGGTGGACGGTTCCATGGCCACCGGCGGCGCCGTGGCGGTGGTCCTGATCATGAACGGGTGGAACTGCTGGATGGCGGTGCTGGCGGCCTTCTGTGTGGGCATGATCGCCGGCTTCGTTACGGGCGTCCTCCATACGTCCATGGGTATCCCTGCGATCCTTGCCGGGATCCTGACCCAATTGGGACTGTACTCCATCAACCTCAGGATCATGGGCGGGGCCAACCTGCCCGCCAGCGCCCGGAAGTATAACTTGGCGCTCTCGTCGGTGAACGTGGGCAGGGTATCCATCTCCAACCCGATTTTTATCATGCTTCTGGTCACGGCGGCCGTCATATGCCTGATGTACATCTTCTTTGGGACGGAATTCGGCTGCTCCCTCAGGGCTATCGGCGCCAACGGCCAGATGGCCCGGGCCCAGGGCATCAGCACCGGCTATGGCAAGGTGGTGGGGCTGATGCTTTCCAACGGCATGGTGGCCATGTCCGGGGGGCTCCTGAGTCAGTACCAGGGCTTCGCGGACATCAACCAGGGCCGCGGTGCCATCGTTATCGGCCTGGCCGCGGTGATCATCGGCGAGGTCATTTTCGGGAAGGTATTCCGTAACTTCGCTCTGAAGCTCCTGGCGGTCACCATCGGTGCCATATTGTATTACCTTGTCATCCAGGTGGTGCTGTGGCTTGGACTCAACACCGACGACCTGAAGCTGTTCACCGCGATGGTGGTGGCCGTGTTCCTGGCCGTCCCTTACTGGAAGAACGCGGTGAAGGCGGCGGGGCGCCGCAGGGGAGGAAAAGCCGATGCTTAAACTGGACCATGTGAGCAAAACCTTCAATCCCGGCACCGTTACCGAAAAGAAGGCGCTGACCGACCTGTGCCTGGAGCTTGAGGCAGGGGATTTCTGCACGGTCATCGGAGGCAACGGGGCCGGCAAGTCCACCATGCTCAACACCGTGGCCGGGACTTTCCTGCCGGACAGCGGCTCTATCCGCGTGGGCGGGAATGACGTGACCCGCCTGAAGGAATACCGGAGGGCGAGATATCTGGGCAGGGTGTTCCAGGACCCGATGATGGGCACCGCTGCCACCATGTCCATTGAGGAAAACCTGGCGCTGGCCCGCCGGCGGGGACAGAGGAGGACGCTGCGCTGGGGCATATCCAACCGGGAACGGGAAGAGTACAGGCGCGCCCTTGAGGGGCTGGAGCTTGGTCTGGAGGACCGGATGCCCTCCAAGGTGGGCCTCCTTTCCGGCGGGCAGAGGCAGGCGCTGACCTTGCTTATGGCCACGCTTCAAAAGCCGGAGGTGCTTTTGCTGGACGAGCATACCGCGGCGCTGGATCCCGTGACCGCTTCCAGGGTCCTGAAGCTGACCGACCAGATGGTCAGGGAAAACCGTCTGACCACCCTGATGGTCACCCACAACATGAACGACGCCCTCGCCTACGGGAACAGGCTTGTGATGATG
>JAFWWK010000094.1 GCA_017523615.1 Clostridia bacterium | reverse complement strand
CTTCATGGCGCTGAATATCTTTTATACCCTGATCGGGTTGGTATCCGGCATCGTGATCGATATCAGCTACGGATTTATTGATCCGCGGATCAGAATGGGGTCGAAGAAATGATGGAAGAAAAAATGAATCGCGATATCCCTCAGATCGCCAAGGAAAAATTTTCATTTGTGCAGCGGACAGACCGGATCCACGACGAAAGGCTGCAGACCAAAGCTGTTGGATACCTCGGAGACGCCTGGAACCGCTTCCGCACCAATAAGAGCGCCGTGGTCGCCTTCGTCCTGATCCTGGTGCTGCTGTTGTTCGCGCTGATCGTTCCCGTGATCTCCAATTATACCATTACCTTCAGGGACGGCTATTACAAGACCGTTTTGCCAAAGGCCGATATTTTCAAAAACAGCGGTTTCTGGGACGGCGGCAAGCGGGAGACACAGAACGAAGCCGGTTACCTTTATTTGAAAGCTATCGGCGCGGAAAACGGAAAATCCGCTGTGATGAGGGAGTACGGATCTTTCAACGACTCCACCGGGGCAAAGTTTTATGACCTGCGCATCGATTCCTACAATTCCGTTGGGTATGTGTATGTCAATCTGAGCGACGCGGAATACAAGGCGCTGATGGAATACCAGGACAAATCCGGCATTCAGGTCTTTTATCCCCTGGCTGCGACTCACAATAAGCATTTTGTGCTCGGCAATGACGGGGCGAATTTCTGGTACAAGCTGGAAAACGAAAGCCAGGGCAATTCCGGCGCTCCGCTATTGGACGAGAACGGCCATTATATCAACAATTACCTCTTCAGCGATGATCCCCAAAAGGCAGGCTACACCGGGAGCCGGATCGCCGGTGATGGGGAAAACGGTGTATGGTACACCTACGCCCAGAAAAACCAGACCGGCTACAAGGTCCGCGTGGATTATGACGAATACTTCTTTTACAAAAACGGGTTCCATGCCGCCTTCCTGTTCGGCACCAATCAGTACGGGCAGGACATCCTGACCTGCCTTGCGGTAGGCGCCCGATTCTCCCTGATCCTGGCTATCTGCGTTGCCACCATCAACTTCTGCCTCGGCATCATCTACGGTTCCATTGAGGGATATTACGGCGGCGCGGTGGACATGATCATGGAGCGCATTTCCGATATCCTGGCCAGCGTCCCCTTCATGGTGGTGGCCACCCTTTTCCAGCTGCATCTGGCAAGCAAGGTGGGGCCGGTGGTCTCCCTGCTGTTCGCCTTCATCATGACCGGCTGGGTCGGTACCGCAGCAAGGGTGCGCACCCAGTTCTACCGCTTTAAGGGCCAGGAATACGTGCTTGCTGCCCGTACGCTGGGCGCTTCAGACCGGCGTATCATATTCAAGCATATATTCCCCAACTCCCTGGGAACCATCGTGACGGGGGCAGTCATGACCATCCCCGGGGTCATCTTCTCGGAATCCATGCTCAGTTACCTGCACATCATCAACCTGGACACCTCCTCCACAGTGACCTCCATCGGCACCATGCTGGCCAACGGGAACGGTTATCTGAATACATTTCCCCATATCATCATGTTCCCGGCAATCTTCATTGCCATTCTGGAGATCTCCTTCAACCTGTTCGGCAACGGTTTGCGCGATGCGCTGAATCCTTCACTGAGAGGAGCGGATAACTGATGGCAAAGCTGGAAGTAAAGCATCTGACGATTTCCTTCCGCACGACCAACGGTGCTGTCCGTGCCGTGCGTGACATCTCCTTTGACCTGCAGGAGGGTGAAACGCTGGCTATCGCGGGGGAGAGCGGCAGCGGCAAATCCGTGACCACCCGTGCCGTGATGGGCATCCTGGCGGGCAATGCCATGGTGGACGGCGGCGAGATCATCTATGACGGAAAGGACCTTCTGAAGATCCCGGAGGAGGAGTTCCACAATCTGCGCGGCCATAAGCTGGCCATGGTCTTCCAGGATCCCCTTTCAGCGTTGAACCCGGTGATGCGCATCGGAAAACAGCTGACCGAGGCCATGCTCCTGAACAACAAGGAACGCCGCAGGGACGGGAGGGTTTCTTTCAACAGGACCCTCAAGACCCTGGAGGATAAAATGACCGCGGCGGGCGGGATCGACAATGTTCAGGGCAAGGTAAAGGAATTTGACGATTTTGTGAAGATCGCCGTCAAGGAGGAATTCGCCTACAAGGAAGCCACGGAAGCAGTCGTGGAAGCGATGGACGGCGCGGATGAGGTGGAAAGCGCTCTGCTTAAGCGCTATGACAAGGACGTAAAGGATGCCTGCGGACGGATTGTCCATGCCCTGAAGCGAGTGTACAATCCCTATACCTTCCGGGAGGACAGCGGAGAGATCCAAACCTTCATCACTCGTTTCCAGAATTATAAAGAGAAATATGAATACAGGGATCAGAAGGACATGGAGTGCCTTCTCGCAGAGTTCCGGGAGACCATGAACGGCGTTCTGAACGCCGAAATGCCCAATTTCTTCTGCATCGGTTATTCCATGAAGCATGGAAAGACCTTCGATCCGTCAAGGGAATCGGTCCATGAGATCAATGCCACGGCCCGTAAAAATCTGGATGAAGGGTTCATGCTTTCATTCCTGAAGGACGTGGAAAAAGGGCTTGCCTGCTCCGAAAAGCAGTCCCTGGAGGGAAAGAAAAAGGCCGTAGAGGCTTTGAAGGCTGCACTTTCGGTTTTTAGGACGGAAACGTTGAATCGGAGCCGGTGCATCGAGGCACTGAAAACCTCAGCTGCGGCGGTGGAAGCTTCCATCGATCCTCTGCAATTGGACAAGGACAGCCAGGCTTATGTGTATCGCAGCGGCATCGAGGCGCTGCTGGACAGGTATTTCAGGGGTTTCAGGCAGAACCCCCGGGAAAAGGCCCGCTTTGCCAAGGATACCGAAAAATTCGAAAAGGAAAAGGATAAGGGCAAGGTACCCCCCTCTGTTATCCCCATGAACCTGATCGATGTGGATGCGGCAAGGGAAAGCATCGTCAGACAGGTGGAGTTCCTGAAGACCCATTTTGAGGAACAGATCGCTGCCGGGCCCCAAGACGGCTACTCCGCTCGGGCGGTGGAGATGATCGATTATCTGAAGGCCCGGGCGGAAGATTATGCCTTCGAACTGTCCAAAGGTATGGCAAGGCACCGCGCCATCGAGTTGATGAAGGAAGTGGGGATCCCAGAACCCCACAAGCGGTTCCGTCAATACCCCTTTGAATTTTCCGGCGGCATGCGCCAGCGTATCGTCATTGCCATCGCGCTTTCCGCCAATCCCGATATCCTGATCTGCGACGAACCCACGACCGCCCTTGATGTGACGATCCAGGCCCAGATCCTGGAATTGATCAACCGCCTTAAAAAGGAGCGCAGGCTCTCGGTCATCTTCATTACGCACGATCTGGGCGTGGTCGCCAATATGGCTGACAAGATCGCCATCATGTATGCCGGGAAAATCGTGGAATACGGCACTGCCGACGATGTATTCTACGACCCGCGGCATCCCTACACCTGGGCGCTGCTCTCGTCCATGCCTGATCTGGAGACAAAGGAAAAGCTGGAAGCCATTCCCGGTACTCCGCCGGACATGATCCTGCCGCCGAAGGGAGATGCATTTGCCGCGCGAAACAAGTATGCGATGCAGATCGACTTTGAGGAACAGCCTCCGGCCTTCAGGGTATCGGATACTCATTGGGCCGCGACCTGGCTGATGCATCCGGATGCTCCCGAGGTGGCACCCCCGGCTATTGTGACGGAGCGGATCCAGCGCATGCAGAAACAACAAAAAGACCGTGAAGCCGTACTGTTGACGAAAGGAGGCGCCAAAGCATGAAAGCAGCCAAACGATTTGCCACGGCGCTGAGGATAATCGGCTGGCTGATGGTGGCGGTCTCGCTGGGTGTGACCATCTATGCTGCCGCCACCAGTTCAGGCCCCTGGGGAAACATGGCGGGCGCCCTGGGAAAATACGGCGGAAAGACCACGGTCCTGGACAGGGTCGACTTTGACAGAAGGTTCTACAGTGCCCTGAACGATGCCGCTGACACACGGACAATGCAGGCGAATCTCCGGACGGAACGAGTACGCACCATATTCTCTTCCTGGGGAGAACGGCTTGGATCCTTGAGATCCAGGACATCCAGAGCAAGGTGGATGCCTTTTATGCCGGGGCAGACAATATTGCTCCCGAGGAAGCGGAAGCTTATCTGACTTTTTACAATCAGATGGAGAGCGGGGAGGAAAGCCGCCTTTTGAAGGAAGCCTTCGAATACCTGGACGGGCTTTCCAAACCGGCGGCCGGAAAGGGCAAGCTTGCTAAACTGCAGGCTGCTTCGGTGGAGCCTGAAGTAAAAGCTGCATACGATGCCTTGCTAGCCGAAAAGGGCGAAGCCGCGGGGACATACCTTGAGTTTGTGGAGACTGTGGTGGCCATGATCCGCGAGGACATCGACGCGGGCAAAGCCGTCACCGATGTGAAGGCCTATGTAAAAGCCCTGGATTTGGACCGCTTTACCATGGCCCTGGCTAAGATTCAGGAACAGGAACGGAACGCGACCGAGGACATTCGGGAGGGCTACGCTGCTGTGATGAAAAAAGCCGCGGCAGGCGAAGGCTTTACGGTGAAATCGTATTATGAGGACCTGTACGCATCCCTGCTTTCGCGATATCCCGAGGAGATCCCACCCTTCAAGGATGTATTCCTCACTACCACTGCTGCCCTTTTGAGCGACGCGGAGTTTGACGGCTCGATCAATTCGCTGATGAAGGCGGTCCGTGCTGCCGACAGCAAGGAATCGGTAAAACGAAGTGACAGCACCATGAACACCTTTGCCGCGTCCGTTGTGGCGGTATCGGACCAGAACAACGAGCTGGGGATCTTCCGCGCCCTCTGGTTCCTGGCGGCCAACATACTGTGGGTGTGGGTTATTGCGATCCTTTTGATCATCGCTGCTTTCGTGATCGACAAGGTCGTCAACAAGATCACCCTGGCCAGGCTGGAAAATGCCGGAATTCAGGAGGACGAGGATATCCTGCTTCGTGTCAACCACCTCAAGCAATACTTCCGCAGCGGGGATTATATCAACAAAGCGGTAGATGACGTCAGCTTCTACATCAAAAAGGGCGAGGTCTTTGGCCTGGTTGGTGAGTCCGGATGCGGCAAGACCACGACGGGACGGACGATCATCAATCTGTACGACCCGACTGAAGGCGATGTTTATTTCCAGGGCCTGCGCATCTCTTCCACCCAGAACGGGCTGTCGGTGTTGATCCGCAGCCTGAAAAACGACTTTCGTACCGAAACGGCAAATATGAGAGCCCAAATGAAATATGCCGTTGCCATGGATCCTTCCTCCGCCGATCGTCAGAAAGCAGAATTCGATCGTCGCGTCGCCGAGATGAAGCAGGAATTGAAAACGCGGATCCGTGACGCGCGGACCAATGCCCTGGAATCGTCGGTGGAAAAGAGCAAATGTGTCGAAAAGTACCGCGAGAAGCGCAAGGCCGAATTGACCGAGGAGTATGAAGCAGATATCAAAGGTCTTTCGGGGGCAGCTGCCGAAGAACGCAAGGCCCGCTATGAAATGGACATGAAGGTCGCTTCCCGCGATAACATCATGACAAAAATGCAGATGATTTTTCAGGATCCCATCGCGTCGATCAATCCGCGCATGACGGTCCGCGAGATCATCGCCGAGGGCCTTAAGATCCGCGGCATTAAGGACGAAAAATACATCGATGAGAAAGTATATGAGGTATTGGACCTGGTTGGCCTGGTCCGCGAGCATGCTGATCGCTATCCCCACGAATTCTCCGGCGGACAGCGCCAGCGCATCGGCATTGCCCGGGCCATCGTGCTCCAGCCGGACCTGATCATTGCCGATGAACCGATCTCGGCCCTGGATGTGTCCATCCAGGCTCAGGTCATCAATCTGCTCAACGACCTGAGGGACAAAATGGGCCTGACCATCATGTTCATCGCCCACAACCTGTCCGTGGTCAAGTATTTCTCAGACCGCATTGGCGTGATGTATTACGGCCACCTGGTGGAATTGACCACCTCCGACGAATTGTTCGCCCATCCCCTGCACCCCTATACCCGTTCTCTTCTTTCTGCCATTCCTTATCCGGATCCCCATTATGAAAAGAACAGGCAGCGTATCGAGTACAATCCTGCCAAGGCCCATGATTACAGTAAGGACCAGCCGACACTACGGGAGATCGTGCCGGGTCATTGGGTAAGGTGCAATGGCGCTGAGGAGGAACAGTACCAAAGGCAATTGGGCCTGAAGTAAAGGTATGAAAAGATCCCTATTGATCTGTGCAGCCGTTTCCCTCCTTGCGGTGCTGCTGATCGCATTTATCCGGGGGCTTGCCCCCGGATGCAGTGCGGCGGAGGCCCTGTCAGCACTGTGCGACGGGACATTTGCCGTGGGTGCGGTCCTCATGGGGGTCGGCATCCTGTCCTGGGTAGGTCAGAGCGGTTTCTTTGACATCTATTCCTATGGGACCCGTGCTGCCTGGAACCGCTTGACTCCCTTTGTAAAAGGCAGGGAAGCAACGCCCAGGTATTACGATTACAAGGTAAAGAGGGACGCCGAAAGAAAGCCGCCGATGAAAATGCCCCTGATCATCGGAACTGGGATGCTCCTCCTGTCCCTTATACTGCTTTTCGTGTATTCAAGGGTGAACAGGAACGTTTGAAAACAGTTGGGCGGATGATCACAGCGGCCGGACACCTTTCTGTTTCGGCGCCGATCACAAAAAAGCACCGTCTTCGGAAATCCATTGATGATCCGAAAACGGTGCTTATTATTTTGTGTGACGGGCAGGGTACAGTTCCGGATGGAAAACCCGCCTGGGACAGTTGCCGCCAAACGGAGCGAACACAGAGCTTCCCGGCTTTGTTTTCTGGAAACCAAAGGACGCGGAGACAGTCTGCAGGGTTCTGCCCGAGCGGTACGTATTATGGTGCGATTGGGGGAGCGAGGGCTGACGTTCCTCCTTCTTGCCCGGTTAAGGGGAAGACCGGTTTTGATCAGTCCCTGCGCTTGCCAATGATAGAAAGGACGCGGATAAAGATGTTGACCACGTCCACATAGATGGCGGCGGCGCTGCGGATGGCGTTGTTGATGGTGGAAGGACGCTGCTGGGCCCTGGACCAGTCAAAGCCGATGTATCCGCAGAAAATGAAGATAACGATGTAATCGAAGATCTGAAGATTACGGCCGCGGAAGAAAACAAGGCCGCACAGAAGCTCGGCGATGATGGTGATCAGAAGCGTGATGCACAGTCCCTTGCCGATACTGGAGAAGAAGGCGGGAAACAGGGCCCCTGCGACGGTCATAACCGCGGTGATGACCATGGTGATCAGGAACGCCGTGGCGATGCTGACGTCGGTGTAAAGCGGAAGGATAACGGACAGGACCAGACCCATGGCGAAGGCCAGCAGGCCAAAGCCAAGAATGCCGACAGCGGGGCTCTGCGCTTTGTTGACGATCGCGATACCGGCAAAGCTTCCGACCAGGTAAAGGACAAGAATGAGGATCAGGCCCACCTTGGAGTTACTGTAGAGATAATCGGAAATGCTGGGGCTGAGGAATTTGCTCATCAGGAAGTTGAGGGCGCAGCCCGCAACGACAGTCAGGCCGATGGCCAGGTTATACATGCCGCGGCTTGAAGTGCTTTCTTCATTCATGTCGAATTTGACGCTGCCGATACCGAATTCCTTTTTTTTCGTGGTTTTTTCGGACATACTTTAGACCTCCATAATAAATCGTAATAAAACGGACCGGCTTTGCGGCCGGTCCGTCGTTTACAGGATTCAGGACTGCTTGGTACCGCACTCGGGGCAGAATTTGGCCGTGCGCGGGATCTTCTGTCCGCATTCGGGGCAGAACTTGGTGTCGCTGGAAGGAGTGCTCTGGAGGGCACTAAGATCGGTCTGCGCGTTGTAAGCCGGCTGGCTGCTCTTCGGCTGCGACTGCTGCTGCATCATTTGGGAAATGGCAGCGCCGAGACCGAGCCCCGTGCTCATGCCTGCGGCTCCGTTCGGGTTATTGGCGGCCTCACGGATGGCTTCAGCGGTCTGGAACTGGGTGTACCTGTTCAGATCGCCAACTACGCCCATGCTGCTGCGCCTGTCGATAGCCTGTTCGACTTCCTGCGGGAGGGAGATGTTCTCGATGGAGAAGCTGTTGAGACGAAGGCCGAGCTCGGCGAATTTGGGGGAGAGCACCGAAATGGCGAAACCACCCAATTCACCGTAGTTGGCAGCCAGGTCGAGAGCGGGGATCTTGCTTTCGGCAAGAATATCGGACAGACTGGATACGATGACCCGCTTCAGATATTCGGATACACCTTCAGTGGTAAAAAGCTGGGAGGTGCCGAAGACTTGCTGCAGGAAGACCTTGGGATCAGCCACGCTGAAGGAATAGACGCCAAAAGCGCGCAGGCGGACCATGCCGAACTCGGCGTCGCGCATCATCACGGGATTGCTGGTGCCCCACTTCATGTTCAGGAACTGGCGGGTATTGACAAAGTATACCTCAGCCTTGAAGGGGCTGTTGAATCCGTAACGCCAGGACTGGAGGGCGGTCATGATCGGCATGTTCTGGGTGGACAGTTCATACCTTCCCGGACCAAAGACATCGGCGATCCGGCCTTCGTTGACCATAACGGCGACCTGGCTCTCTCGTACGATGAGCTGGGCGCCCATCATGATGGCGTTCCCTTCCTTGTTGAAGCGGTAAACCATGGTGTTGCTGCTGGAATCGGTCCATTCGATCACATCGATGAACTGTCCCGCAAGTCTGGATAAGATGCCCATAAAGATACTACCTCCTTTATTGATCCTGTTCGTCTTCGCAGAATGAGCGCAGGCTGCGGATCATTCCGCATTCCGCGATATTGATATCCAGATTAAGATATTCCTTGATCATCTCAATGGAGTTGTTCACATGATCCGTAGCCCGTTTTTCATAGTCGGTCAGGTCCTGCTCCAGACCAGCTTCCGGGATGGCGGCAACACGGATATGCCTGGGCGTAAGCACCGCAACGGCGTAATAGATATGATCCACGTACCCGCCGAAGAAATTGTTGCGCAAAGCTCTTTCAAGACGATCGACAGCGTTGATGTGCTGGGAAACGTAGATCTCGCCCTGCGGCATGTCCATTTCGTACACCATGCAGGGCCTGGTAGAGGAAACATGGCTGCGGATCAGCTTAAGCTGCCGTTCCACAACGGAATAATCGACGATCTCGCCGCAAAGCAGGCTGTGGACCAGTTCGTCCCGCATCAGAAGGCGCATCGCATCATCGTCATAGGGGATGTCGGACATATCCGCGTGCAGGCGGTTGAGGACGGAACGGAGCTCGATCAGGTAGACGACCTGCGCCTCCACATCGTCTGTCACACTGAAAACGGGCAGGCTCGGCCTTTCGGTGTGAAGATAGGAGGAAAGAAGCTTGGCTTCCTTATCGAGAAAATAAAAACCGACAGCGTCCACTCCTTTTGTCTGCAGGATGGAGATGGCCTGGGAAGAATCCCTGGCGTACAGCGGCTCATGAAAACCGAGGGATGCCCATTTGATGCTCTTGAACTGTGTTGCTATGTCTTCACGGTCGGTTGCCAGAAGCAGCTTATACATGGGTCTCCTCCTTAACAGCGGAATCAGCTTATTATACTATTAAATGAGCGGATTGACAATGATTAAATTGCGGACGCCGCGGATGGATGAGACGCCGGGAAACAGGAAGAGCGAACGGCCGGCACAAAGGTCATTTCCGGTAGGTGCGGTAGTAGGACGCGATGATGGACGAAAAAAACCTGCCGGGAAGAACACGGTGGAGGAAAACGGCCAGGTGCTGGTCGGGGGAGGCGATCCGTCTGCGCAGGGGCATCCTTTTGCGCCTGGAGAGGCGGACCACTTTTTTGCCCAGGCGTTCGGGATCGCTCCCGTTTTCCTCGTCATGGCGGATGACGGCGGTCACGTTGTCAAAGGAGGGATGATATGCGGAGCTTTCCGCAACCCGGACCGCGTGCGCGCGGTAAGCGGAGGAGCCGGAACGGTGGTCACCGGGTTCAATGAGTGTCACCTGGATACCAAAGGGCCGGACCTCCATGGACAGGGATTCGCAGAAACCTTCGACGGCATGCTTGGCACTGGTATACGCCCCCTGATATGGAATGCCAAGGAGGCCGTTGATGGAAGAAAAACAGATGATCTTGCCGCCTCCGTTTTTACGCATCAAAGGGAGCGCGGCCTGCACGGTGCGGACCATCCCGTAAAAATCTGTGTCCATGACGCGGTGGATCTCATCCAGAGTATATGCCTCGTAAGGCCCAAGGATCAGGATGCCGGCGCACAGGACCAGGACATCCGGCGGACCGTACAGAGCGAGTGCCTTTTCCGTAAAACCGCGGACACTTTCATCGCTTGTAACGTCCAGGGGGATATGGTGACCCGCTTCATCCGTGACCCCCTCGGAGGCGGTAAAGCTCCGTGCTCCGGCGGCCACATTGCAGCCGGCTTTCACAAAAGCCCGGGCACAGCTGAGTCCCAGGCCGCTGGAAGCGCCGGTCAGCCATATCGTTTCCTTCCGGTTTGACGAAGATCCCATGGCCCTTTTCTCCTTCCGCCGATCAATTTCGGTTTTATTATATGCAATTCCGTGATATAATGCAAATGTGAAAAACAAAGCGGAGGGAAAGCCATGAAGTCTGCCGTCCTGCTGCCCGGGAAGGAAAAGCGCGTGTATTCCGGGCATCCCTGGATCTTCAAAAGCGATATTTCCTATGTGGATGCCGATGTGAAGCCGGGGGACACGGTCACCGTGACATCCCGCTCCGGCAGATTCCTGTGCCGCGCGGTCTATAATCCCCGTTCCCAGATCGCCCTGAGGATCCTGACATGGAAGGACGAAAGCTGTGACAGCGCGTTCATACGGGAAAGGGTGCGGAAGGCTATAGGATACCGGAGGCTATTTGCCGATCTCAGGTCCTGCAGGCTGATCTTTGCCGAAAGCGACGGTCTTCCCGCGGTCATATGCGATTCCTTCGGGGATGTGGCGGTGCTGCAGTGCCTGAGCCTGGGAATGGAACAATACAAAGAAGCCATTTGCGATGCCATTGAAGACGAGATCCATCCCCGCGGGATCTATGAACGGGGGGATGTTCCGGTACGGCTCCTTGAGGGTTTGGACCAGGAAAGCCGGGTCCTGAGGGGAAATGTGCCGGGGGACAGGGTGGAATTGAAGGAAAACGGCATACGCTTCCTGGTGGATGTGCGCCGGGGTCAGAAGACCGGGTATTTCCTCGATCAGAAGGAAAACCGGGCTGCCATCGCGCCTTTTGTAAAGGGACAGAAGGTGCTGGACTGCTTTACCCATATCGGTTCCTTTGCCCTGCACGCGGCGCATTACGGCGCGGCCGAGGTCCTGGGTGTGGACATATCTGATTTCGCATGCGAATGCGCCGCCGAAAACGCACGGCTCAACGGCTTTGGCCAGGTCCGGTTTGAATGCGCGAACGCCTTTGATTTTCTTCGGCAAAGGTCCGACGCCGGGGAGCAGTACGACGTGGTGATCCTGGATCCTCCGGCTTTTACAAAGACCCGGTCTGCCGTGGCCTCCGCCGAAAGGGGATACAAGGAGATCAACCTGAGGGGGATCAAGCTGGTCCGGCCGGGCGGCATCCTGGTCACCTGCTCCTGCAGCCAGCATATGCTGCCCTCACAGTTCAGGGAAGTGATCCACAGCGCGGCTTCGGACGCCCATGCCCGCCTGATGCAGATCGAATGGCGGACCCAGGGAAGGGACCACCCGATCCTCGCGGCGGCCCCGGAAACGGAATACCTTAAGTGCGGCATCTACAGGGTGGACAAGTAAAGTCTTCCCCGGGGAGGCCTTCGGGACGCTGAAAGTGCGGAAACGGGCAGAAGAGGCAAAAATGAATAAAAAGCGGCGCCTGATGGGAAAATAAAAAGAATTGAAAAGCTCATGGATATGAATTATAATCGGCATGAGGTCTGCGGGATCATCTGCGCGGGCCGATCATAATGAATGGAGTGACGTTTTGAATGAGCGAATGTTCGCATGACTGTTCCAGCTGCAGCGCAAACTGCTCAAGCAGGGATCCCGCTTCCCTGATCGAAAAGACCAGGGAAGGGACAAAGATCAAGAAAGTCATCGCGGTGATGAGCGGCAAGGGCGGCGTCGGCAAATCCCTGGTGACCAGCCTCCTGGCCGTCATCAGCCAGCGCGCCGGCTATAAAACGGCCATCCTGGACGCCGACGTGACCGGTCCTTCCATTCCCCAGGCATTCGGGATCCACGAACCGGCGATGGGGACGGGAGAAGCCATCCTTCCTTCCCTGACCAAAACCGGCATTAAAATGATGAGCGTCAACCTTCTCCTGGACGATGAGACCAGCCCCGTCATCTGGCGCGGTCCGATCATCGCGGGCACGGTCAAGCAGTTCTGGACCGACGTGGAGTGGGGAGATATCGACATCATGTTCATCGATATGCCTCCGGGAACCGGAGACGTGCCGCTGACTGTGTTCCAGTCCATCCCGGTGGACGGGGCGGTGGTCGTCGCGACACCCCAGGGTCTGGTCAGCATGATCGTGGAGAAAGCCGTTAACATGGCCGATATGATGAATGTCCCGGTCCTTGGCCTGGTGGAGAACATGAGCGGTGTGATCTGTCCTGACTGTGGGAAGCATATCCCGGTATTTGGGGAAAGCCATGCCGCCGAAACGGCGGAGAAGCACGGCACGAAGCTGCTTGGAAGCATCCCGATGGATACGCGCCTGTCCGAAGCCTGTGACCGCGGGCTGATCGAACTGTTTGAAGGATCGTGGCTGGATCGTGCGGCAAAGGAGATCCTACGGACCCTGGAAAAGGCGTGATCGTTCCTGCGAGGAAGGAAGCGTCCGTCCGCACGGGTTTTTTCGGTTTTGCATTCTCTTTCAGATCGATCCGACATCATCTTTGGGAGGATGACCCATGCATAGGACCCTGCGTGTGATCTTTACGGCCGATTGCCACGGATACCTCTATCCGTCGGATTACTTTGGCGCGCAGGAAGAACGCATGGGGATGCTGAGCGTGATCGCCGCGTTCCGCAGGGACGAAAATACCCTGGTGATCGACGGCGGGGATACCATCCAGGGATCGCCCTTTACCGACTATCTGAACCGCAGCGGGATCGGCCCGAAGCCTTTGGCCGGGCTGATGAATATGGCGGGATACGATTATATCGCTTTGGGCAACCATGATTTTGACTACGGGAATGGGTATCTGGGTGATTACCTGGGGACGCTTTCCGCCAAATGCCTTTGTGCAAATATCAGGGACAGGGAACGCAGGCTCCCTGTCTTTTCTTATTCGATCCATACGATGAAAAACGGCCTTCGCGTGGGTTTGTGCGGTGTCTGCACGGAAAAACTGATGCGCTGGGAGGACCGGGGCGTGATGGATGACCTGGATGTCCGCGATGCGGTCGAAAGCGCGAAAAACGCCCTGGTCTTTTTAAAGGGCAGGGCGGACGTGAACATCTGCGTTTATCACGGCGGCTTTGAATTCGATCCCGTGACCGGGAGAAGGCTGTCCTCCGGGATCGAGAACCGGGCGGAAATGATCTGCGGCCTTGGGTATGACCTGGTACTTTGCGCCCACCAGCACCGCAGCCTTTCCGGGAAAAGGATCGGCAATTCCTGGACGGTGCAGGTCATGAACCGGGGCAGGGAGTTTTCCGTGATCGACGTGTCCGCGGACGAAGGGGAGATCCGTATCATTTCCCATTCGGAAAAACCGGGGAAAGAGGTGTTCCTTGCGGGGAAAATGTCCCTGGACGGGATCCAGGCCCGGGTCAATGAGCACCTTGACCGGCCCATCGGCGCTTTCAGCCGCCCCCTGGAGGCTGAGGATCATCTGGTCAGCGCGTGCCGTGGCAGCGATCTTGCCAATTTTTTCAATATTGTCCAGTGCGAGGCCTCGGGGTGCGGAATTTCAGCGTGCAATCTGTACAACGAGGTGCGGGGGTTTGGAAAAACGGTCACGATCCGTGACGTGATGAAGGCGTACCGTTTCCCAAATACCCTTGTAGTGCTGCGCCTGACCGGCGCGGACATCAAGGGCTATCTTGAACAGTGCGCCAGGTATTTTACCCTGCTTGAAACGGGCGAGGTCGTCATATCAAAGGAATACCTGGTACCAAAGGCGCACCATTACCATTTTGATTATCTGTACGGGCTGTCGTATACTGTGGATCTGAGATGCGGCGAGGGAGAACGGGTAAAGAAGATCATACGCCTTTCGGACGGGTGCCCCATCGGGGAAGGGGACGAGGAGGATATCTGCTTCAGCTCATACAGGGCGACCGGCATCGGAGGATTCGATATGCTGCGGGATAAGCCGATCGTGCGGGAGATACCGGTGCCGATGCAGGATCTGATCATCCGTTACCTGGGATCTCATCCTACGGTGGATCCCGTGGTGTTTTCCGCCATCAGGTTCACAGACAGGGATCGCCTGTTTATTATGCCGCCTTCAGGCGGAGAAGACAGGAGCTGAACGGCTTTTTCCCGGGCGGCCTTCATGGCGCCCGGCATTGGCAGCGCCGCAAGCCCTTCCGTGTCCGTCCACACGTATTGTTCCGGGCCGGCCCATGTATCCTCGGTACATTCGGCCAGGATCAGCGTCATGTTCCACACCTGATGGGTGAAAACGTGTTTTGCGCTGTCAAGGTAAAAGGCAGGCTTCGCGGGGACGCGGCTGAGAAGGAAAGAGTCGGTCTTGTCAAGGGCTTCTCCGATGCCGGTTCCTTCCGGGAGGGGGATCAAAAGGAACACATACAGGGAATTGAGCATTTTTTCACTGCGCTTAAAAAGGCATGTCCGCCCCTGATGACGAAGGATCACCACCGCGTAATCTTTCTGCACCGGCGGCTTTTTTTTCGTCCTGACGGGCAGGCGTTCGGGATGTCCTGCGATGAACGCACGGCATACGCTCGAAAGCGGGCAGGCGGCGCAGTCGGGCGTTCCGGGAACACATACTGCCGCCCCCAGATCCATCATGGCCTGATTGAAATCACCGCTCCTGTCTTCCGGCATATCGGACAGGGCAAGGGAATAAAGCCGGCGCTTTACCATGTCCTGGTCCACACACCCGTTTTCATCGTACAGGCGGGCAAAAACGCGGTATAAGTTCCCATCCATCGCGGGGACCCTGACCCCGAAAGCGATGCTGGCAATGGCGGCGGCGCTGTAGGGGCCGACGCCGGGAAGCGAGAGCAGGGATCCATATGTATTCGGGACGCGCCCGCCGTATTCGTCCCGGATGATCTCAGCGGTACGGTGCAGACTGCGGGCTCGGCTGTAATAACCCAGGCCTTCCCAGGCCTTCAGGACGTCCTCAAGGGGGGAATCGGCGAGGGATCGAAGGTCCGGGAACCTGTCGATGAAACGTTCAAAATATGCTTCCGCGGTTTCAGCCCTGGTCTGCTGCAGCATAAACTCGCTTACCAGGACATGATAAGGGTCGCCGGTGTCCCGAAAGGACAGGCGCCGCTTGTTGATGCGATACCAAGAAAGGATCAGTGCGGAAATGCTTCCTGTCATAATGCCTCCAAAGAAACCGATGGAACCATTATACCCTGATTTGGTCCGGTGACAACCCTTATTGATCGGAATGCGGATGGGATGGTCATGACAGATTACGTGATGTAATGAAATTTTAACAATTTTTTTTGGAATACCCCTTGAACTTTTAAAAGAATTGCTGTATAGTACTTAAGGATGTTAGCACTCCTTCTTGATGAGTGCTAACAAAAAGAAAACCAAGTGCGTGGCACAAGGTTTGTAGGAGGAAGCATCATGAAAGTCAAGCCTTTGGGTGATCGTGTTGTTATTAAGAACGTGGAAAACGAAGAAACCACCAAGTCGGGCATCGTTCTTCCCGGCTCCGCGAAGGAAAAGCCCCAGATGGCTGAAGTCCTGGCTGTCGGCCCCGGCGGCATGGTGGACGGCAAAGAAGTCAAAATGGAAGTATCTGTCGGCCAAAAGGTGATCTACAGCAAGTATGCCGGCACCGAAGTGAAGATCGACGGTGAAAACCTGATCCTTGTCCGCCAGAGCGACATTCTGGCAGTGGTCGAATAAGGCCGCGCGTAAATCATTTATAGGCGGCCGGCGCAGAGCGGATCTCACCCCGGCCGGACAAAACATTCAAAATATTCATTTAAGCAGGAGGAAACATTATGGCTAAGCAGCTGAAATATGGCGAGGAAGCCCGCCGCGCACTGGAAAAAGGGATCAACGCCCTGGCGGATACCGTAAAGATTACCCTGGGCCCCAAGGGCAGGAATGTGGTCCTGGACAAGAAATACGGCGCGCCCCTGATCACCAACGACGGTGTTACCATCGCCAAGGAAATTGAACTTGAGGATCCCTTTGAGAACATGGGCGCCCAGCTGATCAAGGAAGTTGCCACCAAGACCAACGATATCGCCGGTGACGGCACCACCACCGCGACCCTTCTGGCGCAGGCCATCGTCCGTGAAGGCCTCAGGAACCTGGCCGCCGGCGCCAATCCCATGGTGCTGCGCAAGGGCATCGAGGATGCCACCGAAGCGGCCGTGGAAGGCCTGAAGGAGATCAGCCAGCCCATCAGCGGCAAGCAGGCCATCGCCCAGGTCGCCAGCATTTCCGGCGGCGACACCAAGATCGGCGAACTGATCGCCGATGCCATGGAGAAGGTCGGCAAGGACGGCGTCATCACCGTCGAAGAGAGCAAGACCATGAAGACCGAGCTCTCCACCGTGGAAGGCATGCAGTTTGACCGCGGCTATGCCAGCGCTTATATGGTTACCGATTCCGATAAAATGGAAGCCGTTCTGGACGATCCGCTGATCCTGATCACCGACAAGAAGATCAGCAACATCCAGGAGATCCTGCCTGTACTGGAGCAGGTCGTACAGCAGGGCAAGAAGCTTTTGATCATTGCTGAGGACGTGGAAGGCGAAGCCCTCGCGACCCTGGTCGTGAACAAGCTGCGCGGCACCTTCACCTGCGTTGCCGTCAAGGCCCCCGGTTTTGGCGACCGCCGCAAGGAAATGCTCCGCGACATCGCGATCCTGACCGGCGGCCAGGTGATCAGCGAAGAACTGGGCCTGGAACTCAAGGAAGCCACCGTTGACATGCTGGGCCGTGCCCATCAGGTGAAGGTGGACAAGGAAAACACCACCATCATCGACGGCGCCGGTGACAAGGGCGAAATCGAAGCCCGCGTGCAACAGATCAAGACCCAGATCGCCGATACCACCAGCGATTATGACCGTGAGAAGCTGCAGGAGCGCCTGGCGAAGCTGGCCGGCGGCGTTGCCGTCATCCGCGTCGGCGCTGCCACCGAGATCGAGATGAAGGAACGCAAGCTGCGCATCGAAGACGCTCTGGCCGCCACCCGCGCCGCGGTCGAAGAGGGCATCGTGCCCGGGGGCGGCGTAGCCCTGCTCAACTGCCTTGCCAAGGTACAGGCCCAGGTCGCCAAGCATACCGGCGACGCCCGCACCGGCGTGCAGATCGTGCTTCGCTCCATGGAAGAACCCCTGCGCCAGAT
>JAFWWK010000093.1 GCA_017523615.1 Clostridia bacterium | reverse complement strand
GGCGCCGGTCGCCATACGGTATTTGGTGATGGCGTCGCAGCCGTTGGATACCATTTCCCTGATAAAAATATCCTTGTCGGAATACAGCCAGCGCTTGATCACCGGCATGATGTTCTGCGCGTGGATGGAAATGCTGCCCTGATGGAATTCTTTTTCGCTCATATCCTGTGCCTCCAAAGTCCGAATACTTCTTTTTTCATCGGAAAAACGGACGGTTTCCCGACCTTCGGGAAGCATTATACCACGACCCGCCACGGAATGCAATCCCTTTTTGGCACTCACCTTATAAGAGTGCTAACAAACCACGGCCATGAGAAACGCATGGAATAGGGCAGGGGGAACGGCCTCCTTTATGTGAAGTTCGCGGGAGCGATCGGCCTCTCCGGGGCAGATCCTCCCCGCAGCGGCCGCCGGGCTGTCCGGCCCGGACCTGTCCGTACTCATGCGCAGCGGTGCCGACGGGCATGGGGATGAATTTTTTTATTCGGTTTCACTCCGCCTCCGAGGCAGCCTCCTCGGCGGACTCCCAATCGGCGTAGGCTTTTTCCAGTTCCTCCTTCAGTTCCCTGTACACCCTGGCGCATTCCCTGGCCCTGTCGGGATTCTCGTAGTTTTCCTTCAGGGCCATCTGTTTCTCCTGCTCCGCAAGGCGCTCCTCGACCTCGGCTACATATCTTTCGGCCTCCGCTGCCCGGGCCTTCAGGGCTTTTTTCTCCTCGCGGGCGGCCTTCTGGCGGCGTTTTTCCTTCAGCGCCTCGGTCTTCGTCAGCCCGCCGGGCAGATCCTCCGTTTCCGCTCCCAAAGCGCGGCGCTCCAGTTCCCGGATATAATCGTCGTAATTGCCCCGGTACACGGTGATGCCCTCCGGTCCCAGGACGGCCACACGGTTAGCGAAACGGTTGATGAAATACCGGTCGTGGCTCACCGCCAGGATGGTTCCCGGGAAATCCTCCAGGGCGTCCTCCAATACCTCCCGGCTGTCGGCGTCCAGGTGGTTGGTGGGCTCGTCCATCAAAAGCACGTTGTCGCGCCTGAGCATCATCTTGACCAGGGCAAGCCTGCCTTTTTCACCGCCGGAGAGGTCGGCTACCTGCATGAACACGTCCTCCCCCGTGAAAAGGAATAGTCCCAGGGCGCTGCGCACCTCGGTCTGGCTCAGGCGGACAAAATCGTCCCACACCTCCCGGAGCACCGTTTTTTCGCCATGGAGGGACGACTGCATCTGGTCGTAATAACCCAGGTCGATATTGGCGCCCCAGCGGACCGTGCCCGCGTCCGGCGTTTCCAACCCCATCAGACAGCGCAGGAAGGTGGTCTTCCCGATGCCGTTGGGGCCGATCAGGGCTACCCGGTCCCCGGAGGACATTTTCAGGTCCGCGTGCTTAAACAGCACCCGTTCGCCGAAGGATTTGGCGTAATCCCTGATGTCCAGCACATCCTCGCCGGTCCTGCGGTTGACGCCGAAGGAAAAGCGGATCTGCTTTTCGTCCGTGGGCTTATCAAGCCGTTCGATCTTTTCCAGCGCCTTTACCCGGCTCTCGGCCCGCTTGATGCTTTTTTCGCGGTTGAAGGACCTGAGGCGGGCGATGACGGCCTCCTGCCGGGCGATCTCCTGCTGCTGCTGTTCCCAGGCGCGCATCCGGCTTTCAAAACGGGCGGAGCGCTGGTCCATATACGCCGAATAGTTGCCGCCGTACTGTTCGCTGACGCCCAAAAGGATCTCTGTCATGTCGGTGCAGACCCGGTCCAGGAAATAACGGTCGTGGCTCACCACGATCACGGCGCCGCGGTATCCGTCCAGGTATTTTTCAAGCCAGGTCAGGGCCTCCAGGTCCAAATGGTTGGTGGGCTCGTCCAGAAGGAGCAGGTCCGGCTTTTCAAGCAGCAGCCGGCACAGCCCCAGGCGGGTCATTTCGCCTCCGGACAGCTTTTCGGCACTTTGGCCCCACCTGTCCTCGCCGAAGCCCATGCCCTTGAGGGCGCCCTGGACCAGGGAATGCCGGGAATAGCCGTCGGCCTTTTCGAACCTTTCCTGCAGCCGGGCATAATCCTCCCCCAGACGGACCAGGTCCTCCTCCCGGGCCGTGGTCATTTCCTCCTCCATGGCCCTCAGTTTTTCTTCCATGCGCCTGACGGGCTCATAGACCTGTTCCAGCTCCTCAAGTACGGTGTTCCCGGGGGTGGGGACGTAGGTCTGCTTCAGGTAGCCCATCCGCATGCCCTTGAGAAGGCTGACGCTGCCCCCGTCAGCCTCCTCAAGGCCGGCGATGATCCTGAGCAGCGTGGTCTTTCCGCAGCCGTTGACGCCCACCAGCCCCATCCTCTGGCCGTTTTGCAGCGTCATGCTGACGTTTTTCAGCACCTCGTTGCCCCCGAAGGATTTCTCGATTCCCCGGATCTCAAGTATGATCATAAGCCCAGCCTTTCCCGTATGAAAAAACGCCGAAACAAAAGAGAGGGCTGACAGCGAAGGTCAGCCCCCGAGGGTTCATTTGCCAAAGTCCCGTCCGTCACTTGACAAGCAGCATGACGATCGCCAGCACCACAAACACCGTCGCGGAGATCTTGGTGATGTTGGACAGCTTGCCCTGAATGGTGTTGGACTTGTTCCTGCCGAAGAACGTATCGCTGCTGCTGCCGCCGGCCAGGGCGCTGATACCGTCGGAATCGCCTTCCTGC
>JAFWWK010000092.1 GCA_017523615.1 Clostridia bacterium | reverse complement strand
TGGCACGACGGCTGCGTCCACGCGCTTTCGATACTTTCTCCTTAGGCAGAGCCATGATTACACCTCCTGATCCTTTGTCAGCAATTGCTGCAATGCCGAAAAAGGATGCTGGTCGGGCAATTCCTTCTGGCAAGCATGCGTTGGATGATCTTCCCGCAGGGCTTTCATCGCGTCACATGGCGGATCGCATAAGAGCCGCATGGGCAATTCCAGCACCGCGAGGGTCAACGCCAGATGAGAAAGCTCCACTTTGGAGCCCTCAAAGGCAAGGCGTTCTTCTTCAAGCCCCTGTGCGCCATCCGCATCCTTCGCACGTTCCGCCAGGGCTTCCCGACGGTCCATGTGGCGGAAGGATTCGTCGAATTCTACCCGGATGGGCAGGGCGACTGGATTAAGGCATGCCGCGCATCTTCCGTGGGCCGTCGTTTCCAGCGTCCCCCTCAGGCGCAGCGCCTTTCCCTCCAGACTGTAAAATCCGCTCATCAGGACGCCTTCGAAAGTGACCGTGTCACCGAAGATATCCTGCGGAGGGATCTCGTCCCGATGGAGAAAGGGAAATTCTTCCCCTTCTGACTTAATAGCCATGGAAACATCCAGCAGCAAAAAGCATCACTCCATTCGAGACCTAAAATATTATAATGGTCCGCGTCACGATTGTCAACCGTTAAAAACAAATTTTGAAACGGCGGCGGGATCGGAAAAACGTGGAAAAAAGCCCACAGGAGCCGTTTTCTCCTTCAGTCGCCAAGCTCGGAAAGCAGCGATCGTACCTCGTCCAGGCTCTCGGCGCAGTTGATCCGGGTGCGGAGTCTTGCCGCGCCGCGGCGGAAAGCGATATACCAGGAAAAATGCTTGCGCATCTCGAGCACCGCCCTGTGTTCCCCTTTCCATTCGGCCATTTCCTCCGCCTGCCGGAGGGCTGTGGCCATCACCTCGGCGTAGGAAGGTCTTCGGTACTCTTCGCCCCTGAGATAGGCGTGGATCTCCTCAAATATCCACGGGTTTCCCAAAGCGGCACGGCCCACGGCCAGGGAATCGCAGCCCGTCGTCTCCAGCATGTCCACAGCGCTTTTCCCGCTGTCGATATCCCCGTTGGCGCACACGGGGATCTTTACGGCGGCCTTGACCCGGCCGATCATCTCCCTGTCCGCCTTCCCGGAATAAAACTGGTCCCTTGTCCGCCCATGCACCGTAATGCCTGAAGCGCCGGCTTCTTCGGCCGCCCGGGCCACTTCCATTACGGTCACGCTGTCCCCGCTCCAGCCCAGACGCATTTTTACCGTCACGGGGAGCACCGTATTTTTGACCGCCGCCTCCACGATCCTTCCGCACAGGTCCGGGTCCCTCATCAGGGCGCTGCCGTTGCCGCCGCCCGTCACCTTGTGGGCCGGGCAGCCCATATTGATATCGATCCCTGCGAACAATTGAAGCTGCGTCAAGACGTCCGCGGCCATAGCGAACCACTTCGGTTCCCGGCCGAAGATCTGCGCCGTCACAGGACCCTCCCCGGGCAGGATCTTCAGAAGGCTGCCATAGGCCTCCAGGGCTTTCGGGGCCGTCATATATCCCTGGGCGCTGATCATCTCAGTGGTGGCGCCGTCGCAGCCGTGCTCAAAGCACAGCCTCCTGAAAACACAGTCGGTGATCCCGGCCATCGGCGCAAGGTAAACCGGCACATCCCTGCCGCTCACCGGATCACCTCCCTCTGGCTCAGGTCCCGGATGATCCACTGTCCGTCCTCACGGATCATGATGGCGTCGTAGCGGATGGTCTCCCAGGCCGGCGGCGAGACTGTCAGCCCCATCTCCAATCCCTGGGTCCGAAGGGAGGATTTGATTCTGCCGTCGATGCCCACCACCTTTTCCACAAAGGTGGCGCTGGCGGTGTCATCCCAGGGCCAGCACCAGACATATTCCAGGCTCAGCCGGTGGTCGATGCCGGTGATGTCATAATAGTTGGTGTACACCGATCCATCTTCCCCCGTCACCCGCAGCATATCATCCTGGGCGAGGCAGACGGGAGAAAAATAGCTCTGCAGTATCCCCGGGTCCGCTCCCATCATGATGACCTGGGTTCTCCGGGCCATGCCGTCCTTCAGGATCACATAGATGTTGGCGGCGTTCATGGAGAAGTAAAAAGCCATCACAAAAATGCCCAGTACAGCCACCGCTACCAGGAGCCGGGTGGCCGCGAACCAGGTCAGTCTGCGAAAATACTTCATTTCATCCCCTCCCGCCGGTCGTGTACACATACAACGTCCCCGGGGACCCGATCGCTCCCCGCGGAAGACCATCATATCACATTTTTACCGTATTGGCTACATCATCCCTGCCTTCGCGGGCCTCTCTCCCTGTCCATCCCCTTTTCATATGTCCCATTGGAATTTACTCAGGTCCACGCACCCGTTTTCCTTAAAGCCGACTCCTTCCGCCTCCAGCCGCCGCCTTTGGTCCGTGAATCCCGGGGCGGTCCTTCCGGCGTGATTCACCACCCGGTGGCAGGGATAGCTTCCGTAGTGTTCCGCCATGCTCAAAACCCTGCCCACCAGCCTCGCGTTCCTTTCCCTGCCGGTAAGCCTCGCGATCTGCCCGTAGGTCGCGACGCGCCCCTCCGGGATCTCCCCCACCGCGGAAAGGATCTCATACGCCAGGTCCTCATTCAGGATCTTTTTCAAAATCATCCTCCTCCGGAAAGCCTGGAAAAGTGGTCCGCGTCCCCTTGCATAGGTCGTCCGGCCGCGTCAAAGCACATGGCCCTCATCCCTTCGGACCCTCATATCGATCATACTCCGACTTTTCACTTTTTTAAAGACACGATCAACTGCCGCCCCTGCCTGACCGCAGCGGATACACAGATAAAACAATTTTCTCTCTTTCTGTATCCTCCAATATTTTGCATTTATGACAGCAATCTGATATAATGGTTTTATAATCCAAAATTCGGATGCAGTATCATGGTGCAAAACAGCCGCCTCGTGTCCGGGCAGGATCCGGTCCCACAGGCAAAAAGTCGGGGGGGCGGCCGCGTTTTGTTCCGCCCTTTGCTCTCCGTATCGCCCTTCGACAGATGGAAAGGATGTCCCATGCCCAGGAAGATCGATCCCGAACGGCAGAAGATCGTAAGCCAGGTTCTGGAATACTGGTATACCGCGGATTTTCTCAGCCAGGGAGCCCTGCGCACCGAAGAGACCCGGAGGGACAGGGAAAACCACGCCTATGCCATGAAGAACCCGAACAGGTTCTCTTCCCTTTACCGTCATGAAAATCTGGAGGAGGGCGGGGACATCCTCGCCCACATCTCCTCCATGGAAAAAACAATAGAAGACAAGCGCCGGGACGAGGCCGAGCGGGACCGGCGGGCCCGCATGTCGGATCCCTGCTGCCACGGCAGGATCACGGTGTATATCGGCAGGATCGACCGGGCCTTCCTGACGTCGAAGATCGCAGACGCCCTGGGCTGCGAGCCGCCGCCGAATCCCAGTGCAGACCGCCTGGCCTGGGCATCCCTGCAGCTCAGCGAGGACGGGAAATACATTCCAGGCAGCTTTTCCGTTTCCCCCATCCTCTGGGCCGTGGGACGGATCGCCGAAAGGGGCGAAGGCATGTCCATGTACGAGGTGCTCGATCCCTCGATCTACCAGGCTGCCCGGGAAGCCTTCGCCCCGGAGGAGGAGAACCGCACCCTCAGCGCCTTCCGGGATCTTGACGCCCTCGCCAGCCGCCTGATGGCCGAAATGCTCGTCCCCATCGGCGCCGATCAGCCCCAGGCTGATCCTGCCCCGGACATCCATTTTTCCTATTCCGTCTACCGGAACGCAAACGAACGCACAAAACGGGAAACAGATGACTACTGGGGCCTTTCCATGAGCTTCTATGCCGAAGACCTGGCCGGCTTCAAAAGGACCGCCGACAGCGGGAAATGGCTGGACAGCCCCATGTGGTCCGCGCTGATCGACTATATCCTGGCGCCTTACGACATGGCCCGCGGGGAGGAAAAAAACCATGCGGATCTGAGCGTCAACGCGCTGCGCGATCCCGAAACGGCGGCGGAAACCCAGAGCCAGATCCGGGAGATCCTTGACACGGAGCGTTTCCCCCTGGGAAAATGGCCCTCCGGATACCAGCCGTTTTTGATGCAGCAGCTGGCGATCAACATGGCGGTCCGCACCGAAGACCCGCTTTTCTCGGTCAACGGACCTCCCGGGACCGGCAAAACGACCCTGCTCCGGGAGATCGTCGCCGACAGCGTTGTCCGGCGGGCTTTGGTCCTGGCATCCTACGATACGCCGGATAACATGTTCGACGAGCTGGAATTTTCACTCGGCTCCGCGAAAGTCAAATACTATTCCTTCCGCCAGGATATCCCGGAGGACATCCGCAAATACGCCATCGTGGTGGCCTCCTCCAATAACGCGGCCGTGGAGAACATTTCCAAGCAGCTTCCCCTGACGGAAGTCATCCAGAAAGGCCTTTCCGGCTTCGGGAACGAAGCGGTGGAGAACGTACGCAAAAGCTTTACGGTGGAATTCGCCCCCACGGAAACGGTGAGGCGGAAGATCTTTGAAAAAGACGGCCAGCCCTTCGAGCCGGTCACTTTTCCCGACATCCATTTCAGCTCCTGGGCCTCGGATCTGCTGCGCGAGCCCTGCTGGGGCCTGGTCAGCGCGCCGCTTGGCAAAAGGAGCAACGTAGCCGCGTTCTACAACAAGGTCCTGAACAGGCTTTACTGGGATTTCTACAGGGATCAGGACGCCGTCACCCGGAGGACGGAAAAGTACCGTCAGGCGCGGAAGGCCTTCCTTGCCCGTTACCGGGCGGTCCTGCGTCTCCGGGAAGAGCTCTCGGCGCGGGTACGGGACGCGGAGGAACACGCCCTTTCCGCCGCGGGCAAGGAGGAAGACGCCTTTGTATGCCTCAGCGGCCGCCTGATGGAGGACCTGGTCTCAGACGACGCCGAAAAGCGCAAAAAAGCGCAGATCTCCTGCCCGCACGTCAGCCGCCGCCTGGACCGGGAAAGGGAAATGCTGTTCCACGACGCCCTGGTCCTGACCAAGGAATTCATCCTGTCCTCATCGTGCTGCAAAAGCAATTTCAGCCTTCTGGGGATGGCCTGGGACATGGATACACGCAGCAATGTCTTTGCAGGTATTTCCCCCGAGGAAAAGGCGGACGCGCTGCGCAAATGCATGACCTCCCTCATCCAGACCCTGCAGCTCCTTGTGCCGGTCATCTCCACCACCTTTGCCTCCGCCGGAAGGTTTTTCAAGTATGTCAACAAGCCCGGCGCCCTGGGCACGGTCATCGTGGACGAAGCCGGCCAGGCCACGCCCCAAAGCGCCCTCCGCCTGTTCTCCAAGGCCGTCAGGGCCATCGCCGTAGGGGATCCCAGCCAGATCGATCCGGTGGTCCCGGACGATCTCGCTTTCCTGGAGTCCACCCTCGATGAAGAGATCGGGCACGTGTATTCCGACCGGACCATTTCCGTCCAGAAGATCACAGACTACCTGGCCCGGTACGGCGGCACCCAGACGGACGTCCTCCGGGCGTACGTACGCAAATGGGTCGGCATCCCGCTGTATGTCCATTCCCGGTGCGTCGACCCGATGTTCTCCATTTCCAACCGCCTGTCCTATGGGGACGCCATGCTCCGCATCACGAAGGATCCGCCGGAAAACCTTTCAGAAGGCTTCTGCTATCCCTCCTCCCAGTGGATCAACGTCCGCGGAAGGGAGGAAACGCCGAAAAACCATTTTATTCCCGCCCAGGGCGAGAGGATCCTGGCGCTTCTGGAGGCCGCCTTTGCGGCGAACGCGGGAAGGACCGATCCCCCGCGGGATTCCGGACCGGATCTTTTCATCATCACCCCCTTTCACACCGCGGCCGAAGGGATGCGGCAGATGATCGCCCATTCCCTCAACGAAAGCCATCCCGTCCTGGCAGCCCAGCGGGAAACCGTCGAAAACTGGCTGACCGACGACCAGAACCCCCACATCGGGACCGTCCATACCTTCCAGGGCAGGGAAGCGAACGAAGTCATTTTCATGCTCGGCTGTGACGAGGGTTCCGTCCGGAGCGCCAACTGGGTCAGCCGGAACATCGTCAACGTGGCTGTCAGCCGCGCCAGATACCGCCTGTACGTCGTGGGCGACGCGGCGGTGTGGAGCGGCTGCGGACCGGTGATGGAAATGAAATATGACCTGGATTCCTGGGCGTTCGACCGCCTTGCGCGCATGTCCCATGACATTCCGGACACAGGATCGGTGCCGGTCCTGCCCTCCTGCGAGGTGTTCGAAACCGATGGCAGTCCCAAAGCCCCTCCGGAGGAGACCGGCGTCGACACGAAAACGGTCCTGGAAAATATCCGGATGTACACGCCCTTCTTCGGCGAAGACCTGAAGGAAGAAGAGTACCGCCTGTTCGGCATCGCCTCCGGAGAACAGTTCAGCCTTGAATTCTCCCCGGGGATCCGGCAGATGCTGCTGACAGCCTTCCATATCTATCTTGCCATGAAGCCGATGGCCGACCGGATGTCCGACAGGTACGACGCCTCCTTTGTCGGCATCTGCTTCTGCAAGGCGTTGGAACAGCGCCTGAAGGAAACCTTCCTGCGCGGCTTCAGGATCCTGGTCCCGGACGCCCTGGCCGGCGGAAAGCGCCTCGCGTCCCTGGACGAAAGCAGCCTGACCATCGGCGCTTTTTCCGACATCGCCGCGTCAAAGGCCGACGCGCTGGAAAGCAGCATGGCCTGCCTTGGCTTCAGGTCCCTGGACAGGGATTGGTGGACCGCCTTCCGGAACAAGGTCCAGGCCTGCAGGATCAACCGGAACTGCTGCTGCCACCCGGGCAGCCGGTATTCCTGGGATCAATTGGAGGAACTGCTGAAACTGATGTTTTCAGATTCCGAGATCCCCGGAGAAGGACTGTTCGGCCGCCCCGGCGTGATGCGCGGCCTGATGTTTGAAACCGAATTCATGCACGCGGTGGACTTATCCTTTCCCGAAGATCATGCGCTCCCCGTCATGGAAGACGAGAACACCGATCCCGTCACGGAATATACCCTGTCCCCCACCCGGATCCGCGCATGTCCCGCCGACGGCGAAAAGCTGGTTTTTGAAACCGTTTCCGTCCGGCGCAGGGACGGAACGCCGAAAAAACTGAACATGCAGCGCTGCGCCCGCTGCGGGAAATACTACATCAGCACCGCCTCCCTGTCCGAAACGGTCCGCCTGGAGGAGTACGAACTTACCCCGCGGTGATTTCCCCTTATACAACGATAACGAGGTGAATCCGTTTGGCATACAGCGAACTGATCAAGGATTTTTCCGGCATCCGCAACTACATGCGGGATTTTTACGTCTTCGGCTTCAAGCGCAGGGACGAATACGGCGCCAAATCCGCCCGCAGCTACGACAATGAACGCCGCCGGCTGGAAAGCTGGTTTGGGGAAGACATCCATTTCCAGCAGACCCTGTCCGGAAAGCAGGTCTTCCTTGCCGTCAGCGGCCGGACCGCCGCCCGTAATCCCCTTTACAGGGCTTTCCGCGCCAGGTCCTTCACGGACGGGGACATCGTCTTTCATTTTATCCTCCTTGACCTGCTCTATGGCGGAAAAGCGCTGACGCTGCGGGAGATCATAGCAGGCATGGACGCCTTTGATCCTTCCGGACAGGGGAAACTGTTCCCGGACGAATCCACAGTGCGCAAAAAGCTGAAGGAATATCAGCTTCTCGGCCTCCTTGTGACGGAAAAACGGGACAGCCGGCTCAAGTACCGCCTTTCACAGGACCGCGTCAGCCTGCCCCAATGGGCGGATTGCATCGCTTTTTTTCGGAGGCAGCCCCGCTGGGTATCGTCGGATCATACCTTGAAGGCCTCCTGCCCCCATGCGGTGCGAACTCAGAGAGCCCTTTCCGCTTCAAGGATCACTATCTCCTGAACGCCCTTGACAGCGAGATCCTGTTCCGCCTCCTGCTCGCGGTCCGGGAACGGCGGCGCGCCGTGATCGGCATGTGGACCATGGCCGGGAACCGCGTGGTGGATCACGACATCTGTCCGGCCCGGTTCTTCATCAGCTCCCGGACCGGCCAGCAATACGTTCTGGCCACACAGAAATCCGACAGCCGTCCCATGTTTTTCAGGCTCGACCTGATCAGATCCGTCGCCCCCGGTCCGCCCGAGCCGGACTTCGGCCTGCTGCGGGAGCAATGCGATGCGTACCGGAAGCATCTGTGGGGCGTTTCGGGCACAGCGCAAAGCACCGTGGACCATCTGGAGATACGGCTGACGATCACAGAGAAGGACAGCGCCGTCCTGGACCGGCTGATGAGGGAAAAGCGCGGCGGCATTGTTTGTCGCGAGGGACCGTCGACATGGGTCTTTTCCATCGACGTATACGACGCCTCCGAAATGCTGCCCTGGATCAGGAGCTTCACCGGGCACATCGCCTCGCTTTCCTGCACCAATCCCCATATCGTCAGCCGATACCGGAGCGACCTGAAGAAAACCCTTGAACTGTATGAGGACGATGCCGATGATCTTTCATGAAATATACGGGACCTATTACGAGACCGTCGCCAGGATCATACGCGCGGCCCTCAAAGGCGATCTCGGCCGGGATCTGATGCTGCGCATCGTCCGTGAAACAGCCTTCCAGGAAAGCGTGCTTTCCATCCCGGAAGCGCTGGAAAGCGGCAGATGGCCCTTCCTTGGCCCGGACTATGCCCCACGCCTCCTTCATGACCCTGTCCGTCCCATGACGCACATTGAAAAACAATGGCTCAAAGCCCTGCTGCAGGACCCCCGCGTAACGCTGTTTTGCGTGGACGATGCCGGGCTCGAGGACGTGGAACCGCTGTTTCAAGCCGATGATTTTGTCTATTTCGACCGGAATACCGGCGGCGACCCCTTCGGCGACCCCGATTATATCGCCGTATTCCGCCTGCTTCTGGAAGCAGTCACGGGCCGGAAACGGATCCATCTCCGCCTTGCCCCAGGCAGCGAAAGCCTTTCCGTCTTCCCCACGGCGCTGGAATATTCCGCCCTGGACGATCGTTTCCGCCTTCGTTTCAGAACGGGCGGCGGCAAAGAGCGCTCAGTCGATGTTTCCCGGGTCACAGAATGCCGCGCGGAGGAAGGCGCAGTCCCGGATTTTCCCAGCGTCCATTATGCCGCCGGGGAACTGGTCCTGATGATCAGGGATGAGCGGAACACCCTGGAAAGAGTCCTTCTCCACTTTTCCCACTTCAAAAAAAGGACCGAGCGCATCGAAGAAGGACTCTACCGGATGACCATGGAATACCAGGAAGAGGACAGGGACGAGATCATCCTGCGGATCCTGTCCTTCGGCCCGATGGTCAAGGTGCTGTCACCGCCAGCGGTCCGGGAAGGCCTGGTCAGCATAATAAAGCAGCAGCTGCGGACCTGATGATACCCGGGTTCGCAACTTTTTTTCCGTGTTTTTCCCTCCATTTTTCCGTATATTCACTGTGGTGCCATGAAGAAGACCGTCTTCAGGCTGGAAAATACAGTGCGGCGGCGCTGGAAAAACATCAGCGGAGGGACCCATCATGACTGTGGAGCCGATCTATTACGTCAAAGCTTTCCTGCTGAAAAATCCCGGTATCCGGGAGCATTTCCGCACACTTCTGACCTCCTCCGGCTTCACCGACCCCAGCGACCTGAGGGCCTGGAAGATCGTCGAGGAACAGTTTCTCCTTCCCTACAGGGAAAGGATCTACCCCAAGCGGGTCCGCGAAAAATACGCACGTTCCTCCCTTCCCATTCCCGTCGATATCGACAGCGTGATCGCCATGATCATGGAAAGGATATGACCCATTAATCGGGTAGGAGGGGGTGACTAACCCCCGTCCTCCCACACCACCGCTCATGCGGTCCCGCAAGCGGCGGTTCAGTTACTGGCACGAGGCAGCACGTTTGGTTGGAAATCAGAGCACTCCGCGATCCTGCCATACCTTCAGTCACTCACCTATCCTCTGGCAGACATCCTCTTTCGAGCAACTGCTTTCAACACGCCCGATTCTTGACATACTGTATTACCAGCAACCGCCGGGCCCTTTCCTCCGTCGGCTTTCAC
>JAFWWK010000091.1 GCA_017523615.1 Clostridia bacterium | reverse complement strand
GGCACCAGCCGGTCCATTTGCTCCAGAAATTCCTTCTTGTGCGTTCTGACTTCCGCAAGTTCATCCGTCAAAAACGACATCGTTAGCTGCTTATCCATACCAGTATTATACCATATCTTGGTGTTCTATGCTACCATGTGCCGCTTTGTGCGGTGTTGCCCTAGACATATCCTGCGGTGACAGAAGGTACGCCAATGTACATCGCCCCCGAAAACCGAACACTGGTTTACTGATACTCAAACTCTTCTATAATCCTTTTTGGGGCGGCAGGCAATCCCGCGGATGCCTGCCGCTGCGCATTTCCGTTGGAAGTATGCCAAAATGCATCAGCACTGATACTTGTCGGTAGTGAAATTTTAAATCCTACGGATACGAACAGTCTGTTTACTTTCCCGCCATGATGCGTTATGATATCTTCGAAAGCATAAGGAGGCGGGCGCATGAAGAATGACGCTGGCTGAGAATATCCGTGCTTTCCGCAAGAAACGATCGCTGACTTAGGGAGCAGCTTTCCGAGGCATTGGGGTGTCGGCAGGCGCTGCATATAAGTGGGAAGCAAAGCTTTCGATCCCGGAACTGGAGCTGATCATTCAGATGACGGACTGTTTTTGATACCTCTGTGGACGTACTGCTCGGCTATGAAATAAAGTACAACCGCCTTGAAGTTACGGTGAAGCGTTTACAGGAATACCGCCGCAGGAAGGATCGGAACCGGCTTGCCGAGGCGGAAAAGGCGCTCAGGAAGTACCCGCACTCCTTTAAGATCGTAATTGAGAGTGCCGCGCTGTACCGTGCGTTTGGCTTTGACAGCGGGGATAAACCCCTGTTTTCTGGGTCAACACTTCCGTCAGGGCAGGGCGATAAGGCACGCGATACCCTGATAAAAGCCAAAGATCCTGCCGCGTTCTTTGCCGCTTCTCCCGGCTATGTCGAGAGCGACATCCGCCCTATCAGCCGCATTGAAGGCGCCAGCGGCCACGATGACATGGGTGCGACGGCAATCGACGGCGTAGAACATGCAGTACGCCAATTTGATAATGAAGAGCTTACCGCTCTTTGGAGATCCATCACCGAACAGGAGGGGCCCCATGAATAAGAAAGAAAACAAGGCGCTGCGGCGCCCTTTTCTGAAAGAACTGTTTCGGAATAACATATTCAATTTGACGATGACTGTGATCTCAGCCCTGTTCAGCGCTGCGGCAGCTCTGGTGATCTCCTGGCTCATCAAGGAGGTCGCCGACCTGATCTCGGGGGAATGCCCCTACGATTTCGGGACGCTCCTTTTTATCGCAGGAAGCGCGTTTGCGCTGTTTGGACTGGGATGGATCCTGGACAGGACATTTCTCTCTGAGTTCCGAGCAAAGGCGATAAAGCAATACCGGGAATATGTTTTTGACCGTCTAATGGAAAAAGGCATCCAGGCCTTCTCCGGCGAGAACAGTTCGCTCTATATCTCTGCGCTCTCCAATGACGTGAACACGATCGAAACGGAGTTTATCGGGCGTCTGCAAAGCACGATACAGGCTGGTATCGAGTTTGTCGGCGCGCTCGGCCTGATGATTTGGTGCAGCCCGCTGCTGACACTTATCTCCATCATTTTCTCCCTGATGCCCATCATCGTCTCCGTAGCTTTGGGAAATAAGGCGGCAATAGCGGAAAAGAACGTTTCCGATCAAAAAGAGAGCTATACCGGTATGCTGAAGGACGCACTCATGGGTTTCTCTGTGATCAAGAGCTTTAAGGCGGAGAAAAGCATTGCCAAATTACATGATCACAGCAACGATAACGTAGCGGAAGCCTCAAAAAAACGCACGAAGGTAAACGTACTGGTATACTTTTCCTCAGGCCTTGCGGGAGCGATCCTGCAGTTCGGCGTGTTCTTTGTCGCCGCCGCGCTGGCGCTGTCCGGCAAGGGAGGCATCACTGCAGGTACCGCCATTGTGTTCGTTCAGCTGTTGAACTATGTGCTTGCGCCTATTCAGTCATTCCCGACATTTTTTGCCGGTATGATGTCCTCCTGCAGCCTGATCGACAAACTGGCCCAGGCGTTGAACAAAAACGTTTCCGACGATGGCGAACCTATCCCGCCGCGTCTCACCGAGGGGATCTCGGTCAAGGATCTTGCGTTTGCCTATGAAGAAGGAAAACCCGTGCTGAGTAACGTGGATATGGAACTGCGCGCCGGCGGCTGTTACGCGCTGGTTGGCGGGTCCGGCAGCGGCAAATCGACGATCCTGAATCTTTTGATGGCGTCTTCGAAGAACTATCAGGGTGAGATCCTCTATGACGGGAAAGAACTCAAAACCGTTTCCGCCGACTCGCTCTACGATCTCGTTTCCATCATTCAGCAGAACGTTTTTGTCTTTAACAGCACCATTCGCAACAACATCACCATGTTCTCCGAATTCCCTGAAGAGGAGATCGACCGTGCCGTGCGGCTGTCCGGGCTGAAAAAACTCATCGACGAAAAGGGCGCGGACTATCTATGCGGTGAAAACGGCTCTGGCCTTTCCGGCGGTGAGCGGCAGCGCATATCCATTGCCCGGGCGCTTCTGCGCAGGACGCCTGTGCTGTTTGTGGACGAGGCCACGGCGTCCCTGGACGCGGAGACCACCTTTGAGGTACTGGACGCCATTTTGAATCTGGACGGCTACACCCGTGTCATCGTCACCCACGACCTGGACGATAATATCCTGCGCCGCTGCACCGGATTGTTCGCACTGAAAAAAGGCGCCGTATCAGAAAAGGGCACCTTTAGCGAGCTGATGGAGAAAAAGGGCTACTTTTATTCCCTTTACACCGTATCTGAGGGGAAATAAGCCCGCAAATTATATGAATGGCATACTTTCACGGAGGCTTTGGATTCTTTTCCCGGCCCCTTTCCTGCCGGTTTTATCGACGGACGGCGCCATGTACATTGCAGGACCTGAACGAGTGAAAATAACATTCCAGGGAGGCAAACACGGTGAACGATAAACGGAGATATGAATATACCGCCATTCTGCACGAAACGCCCGACAGCGGCGGGGCATACGTTGTTTTTCCATGGGATATCCGTCAGGAATTCGGCAAAGGCCGCGTTAAGGTGCATGCGGCCTTCGATGGTCTCCCCTATGACGGCAGCATCGTCAATATGGGGCTGAAGAATGCGGGCGGTTCCGTCTGCTATATCATCGGTGTACTGAAAAGCATCCGCAAACGGTTGGACATTCGCGATGGAGACAAAGTCCATGTCGTTATCGAAATGCTGCGGACTGGGGAGAAAAAAGATGCAGGAACCTGATCTGGATACTCTTATGTTTTTTGACAGTCATCTCAAGGCGCTTGAAGTATACCTTGTTTTCGAAGATCTGCTGTACAAATCTTTTCCAAACGTGAATAAGCGCGTGCAGAAAACGCAGATCACTTTTTACAACACGCATGTATTCGCATGCGTTTCCTTCGCGCGGGTCAGGCGGAAGGCCGAACTGCCCGATGGGTATATGGTGGTCACCTTGGGCCTTCCCGCACTGCTTTATTCGGACCGGGTGGCGGCAAGATCACAGCCGTACCCCCGCAGGTGGACGCATCATGTCGTTGTCAGCACCCCGGAGGAGATCGATGACGAACTCCTTTCATGGATCGGGGAGGCATATGCCTTCGCGGACGCTAAATAACACGGTCCCGGGCGAACGTCAAGCCTGTCGTCCATTTTCAGCACCGCGTTCTCCCCGCTGAAGGATCAAAACCGCAGGAGCTTCTGCACGTCCGCTTCGCTGCCCAGCAGGATCACCCGTTCTCCCCGGATAAAGGCATGGGAAGGCCCGGGCATGGGGTCAACCGACCCGTTTCGCCGGACTGCCAGGATATTCAGGCGGTATTTGGGACGGACCGCCAGGTCCATCAGCGTATGCCCGCCCCAGCTTTCGGGTATGTCTGTCTCATAGATCGCGTGGTCCGGCGACAGGCTGATATAATCGAAAATATGTTCGCTGCTGTACCGGACCGCCGCCCATTCGGCCATCTGTTTTTCAGGATAGATCACGTCGTCCGCTCCGCAGGACAGAAGAAGCTGGGCATGAGCGTCCCTCGAAACGCGTGCCAGTACAAACGGCGCGCCGTTTTTCTTAAGCAGCGACGTGATCTCCAGGGAAGCCTGCAGGTCATGGCTCATGGTCACGACGCACAGGTCAAAATCCTTCACTCCCAGATTCCCGATCAGCGCAGGATCAGCGGCATCGCCGATCTCAGCATTGGTGACATAACTGAGCGCGTCCTGTACCTTCTTTTCATCCTTATCGACTGCCAGCACCTGGTGATGGAGGGCATTCAGTTTCTGCGCCATGTGACGTCCGAATCGTCCTAGGCCGATCAGCAATATGTTTTTCATTTCTGCCTCCCGGTTTTTTTGGCTTTATCCTTCAAGCGTCTGATTTTCGACGTCAACAGTTTAGCACGGATCCCATCAACACGGTGTTAAGCATTATGTTTCCGCGTTAAAAAACCGTTAAAGCGCGGATGTTATATACGGTCTCCTTTATATGGTTTTAATGTGAACGTTCCAGCTTTATTCCCGTTTTTATGGAAATTATGATATAATAAATTCGATTTCAATATCAGAGGTGAAAGCATACCGGACAGGAAAGCCGAAGAAGAGCGCATTCTGGTATGCGTCTCCGCCTCTCCCACGAACGCCGACGTGATCCGCAGGGCGTCGACCCTGTCCCGTGCGCTCGAAGCGGAGCGGATCGCTCTTTATGTTGAAAACATCGATATACGGAACGAAGCGCAGTCCCGGGCAGTACATGACCATCTGGCCCTTGCCGAGCGGCTCGGGGCCCAGCTGACCACGATCTACGGGGACGATCCTGCCACGGCCATTGCCCAATACGCCAGGGTCAGCAGGATCACAAAGATCGTGCTGAGCAAAAGTCCCCGGCGCCGCAATCCTCTTTTGACCGGCAAGACGCTTTTATCACGTCTGAACGAGTTGGCTCCGGATGTGGAAATCATTATCGTTCCAAATCGTCTGAAATCGGACGCCCACCGTTCTGCATTCACGAATATCCTGCGGGGAGAACGCCTGTCTTTAAGAGATCTTTTAAAAACTCTGTTCATCCTGGCAGCATGCACCGGAGCGGGTTTCCTGTTTTCCCGGATAGGACTTGCGATCACCAACATTGTTTTGATCTATATCCTGGCTGTGATGGGCGTGGCGCTTCTGACCACCGGGCTGGGATACAGCCTGCTTTCCTCTTTGCTGGCCGTACTGATATTCAATTTTTTCTTTACGGAACCGTATTATTCCCTGGCTTCCAGTCTGGATTACCTTGCCACATTTGCCGTTATGTTTGCCGCTGCGCTCCTATCCAGCTCCCTTACCAGCCGGATCAAAGCCCAGTCCGTTCTGACAACCAACAAAGCGTATCAGACAGAGGTACTTTTATCCACCAGCCAGCTTTTGCAAAAAGCGGAGGACAGGGAGGCCATTCTTCGTGTGGCACAGCGTCAGTTGAGCCGGCTATTGGAACACAGCGTCCTTTGCTATGACCGTCCGGGAGATGCCCTTTCCCCCGAACCGATACTGCTTGAGATCGACCGTGACGGCGGCTTTGCGGATGTGCCTCTCCTGCGGGAGAAGGATATCGCCGCATGGGCGGTAAAGAATAAAAAGCATGCCGGTCGCGGTACACAGATGCATCCGGAAGCAAAATGTCTGTATATGGCCGTTTACAGCGAGGAACGGGTGTGGGCGGTCATGGGCATCCGGGCGGACAACGATCCCGTGATCGACGAATACCGCAAAAACCTGATGATCTCCATCCTGGACGAATGCGCCCTGGCCTTGGAGAAGGATCACATGACCCGTGAAAAGCAGCGCATGGAAGAAAGCGCCCGTCAGGAAGCCCTGCGGGCAAACCTGCTCCGAGCCATCTCCCACGATCTGCGTACTCCCCTGACCAGCATATCCGGCAATGCGGCGATCCTGTTGGAGAACCCCGAACAGCTGGGCGACGACAAACGGAAGGAACTCTATGAATCCATCTACGACGATGCGATCTGGCTGAACGGCCTGGTGGAAAACCTGCTGACCATCACCCGTACCGAGAACGGCACCATGAAGCTGAACCTGCAGACGGAACTGATCTCCGACGCAGTGGAAGAAGCGCTTCGGCACCTTGACCGAAACGCTTCCAGACGCAATATCATCACAGATCTTTCAAACGAAATGCTCCTCGTCCTGATGGACGCCGGATTGATCGTACAGGTACTGATCAACCTGATCAACAACGCGGTGAAATATACGCCGGAAGGGGCCAGCATCATCATCGGCACAGCACGCGAGGAAGACAAAGCACTGGTATGGGTCGAAGATGACGGTCTCGGGGTTCCTCCGGGTGACGAGGACAGGGTATTTGACATGTTCTATACCGGTGTCAAACGCTCTGCTGACAGCCGCCGGGGTATCGGCCTGGGGCTGGCCCTGTGCCGTTCCATCATTCAGGCTCACGGCGGGGAGATATGCATGAAAAACATTCGTCCCCACGGTGCCAGATTCTATTTTACGCTTCCTCTTGCGGAGGTAAAAACGTATGAACAGTAAAGCAGCCATCCTGATCGTGGAAGACGACGCCGCGGTCAGGAACCTGATGGCAGTCACCATGGAGACACAGGGATACCAGTACCGCCTGGCAGGGACCGGAAACGAAGCGCTGATCGAACTGACGACCCACCGGCCGGATATCATGCTGCTCGATCTTGGCCTGCCGGATATGGAAGGCGTCGACATCATCCGCAAGGTTCGCAGCTGGAGCGCAATGCCTGTCATTGTAATCTCCGCCCGGAGCGAAGACGCGGACAAGGTGGAAGCGCTGGATGCCGGGGCTGACGATTACCTGACCAAGCCCTTTTCGGTGGATGAGCTGCGGCACGCCTGCGGGTGGCGCTGCGCAGGCTGCACGCGCCTAAGGGCACAGGAGGAGAAAGCGCCGTTTATGAAAACGGAAACCTGCGCATCGATTACGCGGCAGGATGCGCTTACCTGAACGGCAGCGAGATCCACCTTACGCCGATCGAATATAAGCTGATCTGCCTCCAGGCAAAAACACCGGCAAGGTTCTGACTCACAACTATATTCTGAAGGAAATTTGGGGAAATTTCACGGCTTCGGATATGGGATCCCTGGTGTTCATGGCCATGCTCCGCAAAAAACTGCAGACAGGCAGTGACGCACAGCCCTTCATCCAGACCCATATCGGCATCGGCTACCGGATGCTGAAAACGGAAAAAGGGACGAAGGAAACACCGTGATCGTCTTTCGCAAGGGAAACAGCAGGGAAAAAAAAAGACGTCCGGAAAGCCTGCTGGTATTCGGTTTTCTGATCTTGATCCTTCTGGGTGCTTTTTTGCTGGCGCTGCCCATATCCGCCCAAAGCGGGAAAAGCATCGGCATATTTGACAGCCTTTTTACCGCAGCTTCGGCAGTTTGCGTTACGGGGCTGGTTGCGGTGGACACAGGAACGGTGTTTTCTCTTTTCGGACAGGTTGTGTTATTGATCCTCATCCAGGTGGGAGGATTGGGTTTCATGGTATTTGCGACCATGATCATGGTGATGCTGGGCCGCAAGATATCCCTGAAAGGACGCATGCTGATCCGGGAATCCATGAACAGCGCTTCCCTTTCCGACCTGTCCGTGTTGACAAAACTATACCTCATGCTGGCACTTGGGATCGAGGCTCTCGGCACGGCGCTGCTGTCCGTCCGTTTCGTTCCGCTGTACGGCTGGCGGCACGGGCTTTGGATAGCCCTTTTTCACGCCGTCAGTGCTTTTTGCAATGCCGGATTTGATCTGTTCGGTCATTTTTCCAGCCTGACGGCCTTTGCCGGAGATCCTCTGGTGCTTTTTACCGTTGCCTTTCTGATCATCCTGGGCGGCCTGGGCTTTTCCGTTATCCTTGAGACGCTTCGCTGCCGGGAAGGCTTCCGTTCCCTGTCCCTGCATACCCGTATCGTGCTAACTCTGACAGGCATTCTTCTGGCGGCAGGCACCCTTGTTTTTCTGGTGGCAGAAGGGACGAACGCCGCAACGCTAAAAGAGCGCGGCGTCGGGGAAAAGGTGCTGAACGCTTTTTTCCAGTCTGTCACTCTCCGCACGGCGGGATTCAATTCATTTGATCTTTCCCTGATGAGAGACGGCTCCAAGCTTTTCAGCACGCTGCTGATGTTTATCGGTGCTTCCCCTGCTTCCACAGGCGGCGGGGTAAAGACCACCACCGCTGCCGTGCTGTTTTATCTGATGCTGAACGTGGTTCGGGGCGAAACCGAGGTGAACGCCTCCCGGCGAAGGCTGTCGACGGATACCGTCCGCCGGGCTCTTGCGGTCATCACCCTGTTTCTGGCAGTACAGATGACCGGCACCCTGCTGATATCCTTCATCGAGGACGGGCGTTTCTCCCTGGCGGATATCTGGTTCGAGACTGCAAGCGCCATGGGCACTGTGGGCGTGTCCGCCATCGGGACCCCGAACCTTTCACCCGCCGGCCGCGCCGTTCTGCTGCCCATGATGTTCCTGGGTCGCGTCGGACCGCTGACCCTGGCACTGGCACTCTCCGCGAGGATCAGCAGGGTCCGTCCGGTTTCCAAATATCCGGAAGAAAAGATCATGATCGGGTAAAACAAGCATACCGGAAAAATGCCCTTCGGGCATTACAAAAAACGGGCGGATCAATCGGTCCGGTCCCGTTCATATGGCATGATCATTGCTGTTCATTCAAACTGCGCCGCATACAGACGGTGGTAGACACCTTTTTTTGCCATCAGGGATTCATGGGTCCCCTGCTCTACCACGTCACCGTGGTCAAGGACCAGGATCAGGTCCGCATTCCGTATCGTCGAAAGGCGGTGCGCGATGACAAAGCAGGTCTTCCCCTTCATCAAGTCCCGCATGGCTTTCTGGATCTCTCGTTCTGTCCCCGTATCCACGTTGGACGTCGCCTCGTCAAGGATCAGCATGCGAGCATCATACAGCATGGCTCTGGCAATGGTCAGTAGCTGCTTCTGCCCTTTTGAAATGTTTCCGCCGTCCTCGCTGATGACGGTCCGATATCCCTCCGGCAGCCGCATAATGAACGGGTGGATATGGGCTGACCTGGCAGCGGCCGTAACTTCCTCCATGGTGGCATCCGGTTTGCCATAGGCGATGTTCTCAAAGATGGTGCCTTTGAATACCCAGGTATCCTGCAGCACCATGGCATAGGCGCGCCTCAGGCTTTCCCGGGTCAGCGCGCGAATTTCCTTTCCGTCCACGAATATCTCACCGCTCGCCGGATCGTAAAAACGCATAAGCAGGTTGATGATGGTCGTTTTCCCCGCACCCGTCGGGCCGACAATGGCAACCAGTTTCCCCGCCTCCACCCTGATGCTCAGGTCGTGAAGCACCGTTTTATTTTCGTCGTAACCGAAGGCGACGTGTTTCAGTTCCACCTCGCCGCGCACGTTCTTCAGTTCCGCCGCGCCGGGAAGGTCCGCCTTTTCCTCAGGCTCGTCCAGCAGCGCGAACACCCGCTCCGCTGCGGCCAGGGCGGAAAAAAGCTCATTGATGATATTGGCGATCTCGTTGATCGGGCCGGAAAATTTTCTTGAATACAGGACAAAGGACGATATGGACCCGAGTTTGATGATATTTCTCATATACAGCACCGATCCCAGCAGGGCGATCAGGCTGAGGGTCACATTGTTGATGAATCCCATGGTCGGTCCGATGGTGACACCATATCGATCGGCCTCCCAGTAGGCTTCGGCGGAATTGGTATTTACCTGATCAAAACGATGTTCGGCATGATCCTCGTAGGCGTATGCCTGGATGGTCTTCTGTCCTGAAAACATTTCCTCCACAAAGCCGTTCATCGCGCCATAGGCCTTGGATCGACGGGCGAAACGCGGTTGGGTTATTTTTCGCATGTGGGACGTATAGATGATCGCGGCAGGAACACTGAAGAGGGCCACTGCCGAAAGAGGCAGGGAAATGCTGATCATCATAAAAACCGATCCGAGGACAGTTACGGCGCTGGTCATGATGGATGCCACGTCCGTCGCGAGGCAGGTTGAAATTACATCGATATCATAACTGACCCTGCTGATGATGTCGCCGCCGGCGTGTCTGTCGAAATACCCGACCGGCAGACGCATCAGCTTGTCAAAAACCTGCTGGCGCATGCGTCTCGCGGCCCGTTTTGATATATTCATCATCAGCGTGTGAATGACGACGCTCAGAAGTGACGATGCCAGGTAGCAGAACAGCATCCTGACAGCGTAATACGACACGCGTTCGAAATTGACCTTACCCTTGCCCGCGGCTGCTTCGTTGATGGCGTGTCCCGCCAGGTCCGGCCCCTGCAATTGCAGCAGGTTGGACAGGATGCAAAGAGCCCATACCAGCACAATCAGCCATTTGAAGGGCCCAAGGAAGGCGATCGTACGCCGAAGTGCGCTTTTACTGTCCTTCGGCTTGTGCATGACGGAATCCCGTTTTGCCATTACATCGCCTCCCCCATCTGCGTCCGACAGATCTCGCTGTATACGGGATTGCTCTTCAGAAGCTCCATATGGGTTCCGCTGCCGATCATTCGGCCTTCCTCCAGGACCAGGATCCTGTCCAGGTTCATAATAGACGAGACCCGCTGGGCGATGACGATGGTCGTCGCGTTTTGGTGATGCTCCCGGATCGCATGCCTGAGGGACGCGTCGGTGCGGTAATCCAAAGCTGATGAGGAGTCGTCAAGGATCAGAATCTCCGGCTTTGCCGCCAGCGCCCGGGCGATCAGTAAGCGCTGCTTCTGGCCGCCGGAAAAATTAGCCCCTCCGATATCCGCCCGGTGTTCATAACCGTCGTCATATTCCTCGATAAAACCGGCCGCCATGGCGTCCCTTGCGGCCGCTCGCATCATATCCCCGTCCACCTTCCTGCCGAAGACGACGTTTTCCTGTATGGTGTCGGCAAAAACGGTGTCGTTCTGAAATACCGTTCCGAATCTGCTCCTCAGTTCCTCGGGCTGATAGCTTCGCACGTCCCGACCGTCCACAAAAACATGGCCCTTCTGAGGATCGTAAAAGCGCATCAGCAGGTTGATGATCGTGGTCTTTCCGCTGCCTGTGGCGCCGATGATCCCAAGCGAACCGCCCCGCGGGATCGCAAAATCAATATCCTCCAGGCACTGCTGCCTCCCGCCTCCGGCAAATCGTTCGTCCGCGTACACTCCAGCAGGATCCTGTTCGTCATCGTTATAACTGAAAGTCACATGGTCAAACACGATCATTCCTTCCCTGTCGCACACAGCGCATTCCTCGGGAGGGAGGACCTTCAGGTCGATCTCGGTGTTGACGACTTCTGCGATCCGGTTGGCCGAAGCGTTAGCTTTGGAGAGCATCATAAACACCCGGTTGAGGCCCATCACGCCCATCAGGATCATATTGAAATAAGTAAGGAACGCCAATATCACGCCCGGCTCAGTGACCCCGTCGTTGACCCTACAGGCGCCCAACAGTACCACCAGGGTCAGCCCGACGTTCAAAAACAGCGTCACGATCGGTCCGGGAAGCGCCATGACAACACCCGCGCGGATATCTCTCCGGGCCGTCTCATCATTGACGTCGGAAAAACGCTTCTTTTCGTAGGATTCCCTCGAAAGCGCCTTGACCACCCGGATGCCGGTGATGTTTTCCCTCATCACTCGGACAATGCTGTCCATACCGCGCTGTACTTTGTCATACAGCGGGATCCCGCGCATGGAAACAAACACGACCAAAGCGATCATGATCGGTGCCATAACGCACAGGATGACAGCCAGGCCGGCGTCCATCGTAAGAGTAATAGCGATCCCGCCCAGAAGCATGATCGGCGCCCGGATACCGATGGTCTGTACGGACTGTGAAAAGGACTGCACATTGTAGGAATCCGACGTCATGCGGCTTATCAGGGACGGCAGCCCGATCCTGTCCATTTGCTTTCCCGATAGCCTGAGGGAAGCGTGATACAGATCATGACGCACGGAATACGCCACCTCACGCGCTGTTTTTACGGAAAAACGATTGGCAGTCACGTTGAATAAGCGAACCAGCCCCGCCAAGCACAGCATGGCAAGACCCCACAGAAGCACATGCCACACATTTCCGGCAGGGACCACATGGTCTATCAGGTGTTCCATCACATATGGGATCAAAAGCTCCATCAAGGTCCCAGACAGCTTGATCCCCATGACCCCGACGATCCTTTTTACATGGATACGCAGGTATCTCCACAAAAACTTCATTCCGCAAAGCTCCCGATGTGACAATGGCCGCAACAGGCCTCTTCCCCATTCAGTCTCCCAAAGACAGTATAATCATACCATTTTTTCAACCGCTTACGCAATCGCAAACACACAAAATAACAAAGCGGGTTTCAAGTTGAATAACTGTTCTATTCCCCGCCAAGTAAAAGAGGACGCGCTTTTGAAGCGCGTCCCGGAAAAGGTCGTTGTCAGCCCGCCCTCATGCGGAATATATTACAGCCGCTCGGCTTTTTCGATGTCGAGGAAATACTTATAGGTATCCACGGTCAATTCGCCGCAGGCGGACTCGTCGCAGGCGATGATCGCACCGTTATGCATCTGCAGGGCGCTGCAGGTCCATTTGTGGCTTACATTGCCCTCGATGGTCTGGGCCAGGGCCCTGGCCTTATTGTGTCCGCTGATCAGCACAAGAACTTCCTTTGAATCCGTCACTGTTCCGATGCCGACTGAAAGGGCGTACGCGGGTACCTTTTCGGGATCGTTGCCGAAAAAGCGGGAATTGACGATCCTGGTATCCGTGGTCAGGGCACGGACGCCCGTACGGGAGGACAGGGAGGTAAAAGGCTCGTTAAAGGCAAGATGTCCATCCACGCCGATACCGCCCATGAACAGGTCGATCCCTCCGCAGGCAGCGATCTTCTCTTCATAGCGCGCACACTCGCCCTCGGGGTCGTCGGTCATACCGTTGAGGATGTTGATATTCTCCGGCTTCATGTCCACCAGGTGATCAAAGAAGTTGTCGTGCATAAAATACCAGTAGCTCTGGTCGTGTTCATGGGGCAGGCCAAGATATTCGTCCATATTGAAGGTGATCACGTTGCTGAAACTGACTTCGCCGGCTTTGTTCTTTTTGATCAGTTCCCTGTACACGCCGATCGGAGACGATCCGGTGGGAAGTCCCAGCACAAAAGGCCTGTTTTCGTGATGAGCGTTGATCTTCGCGGCGATATAATCCGCAGCCCATTTGCACATCTTGTCATAGTTTTCCTGAATGATAACTCTCATTTTTTTACGCCTCCACAATATGTCCTTTTTGCCTGATCACATCAATGACGGAATCAACATATTTTTCGCACACTTCGTTGCTCCCGGCTTCCACCATCACGCGGATGACCGGCTCCGTGCCGCTTTCACGCACAAGGATCCTGCCGTCGTCCCCCAGGGCTTCCGTCACCCTTTTGACCGCTGCCTGTACGTCCGGATCGTTCTGGGCATCCGGTTTGCTCTTTACACGCACATTTTTAAGCACCTGAGGATAGAACACCACGGGCTCAGCCAGTTCGCTCATTTTCTTCTCCTTGGCCAGCATCACTTCCATCATTTTCAGGCTGGTCAGGATGCCGTCGCCGGTGGTGGCGTACTTGGAGAAAATAATGTGTCCGGACTGTTCGCCGCCGATGCGGTTGCCGAATTCCTTCATGTTTTCGTATACGTATTTGTCGCCCACCTTGGTCTTGGCATAATCGATGCCGGCTTTGTCGAACGCCTTGTACAGGCCAAAGTTGGACATGACAGTCGTGACCACGGTGTTGTTGAACAGTTTTCCCCGCTCCTTCATATACAGACCATAGATGTACAGGATATGATCGCCGGTAATGACGTTCCCCTTTTCGTCCACGCACAGGCAGCGGTCCGCGTCCCCGTCGTATGCGAAACCGACATCCAGGTGATTGTCGACCACATATCTCTGAAGATGCTCGATGTGGGTGCTTCCGCAGTTGGTGTTGATGTTGTATCCGTCGGGGTCGTTGTTGATCACATAGGTCTTGGCGCCCAGGGCGTCGAACACACCCTTGGCGATGGACCAAGCGGAGCCGTTGGAAACGTCCAGGCCCACTTTGATTCCGTTAAAGGAATAACGGCTCAGGGAAATCAGGTAGCCGATGTAACGGTTCCTGCCTGCCACATAGTCCACAGTCCGTCCGATGTCTCTGGTGGCCATGGGTACGTCGATCTTCCCGTCGATGTAATCCTCCACCTTCAGGATGGTCTCCTCGTCCATTTTCTCGCCGTTATTGTTGATCAGTTTGATCCCGTTGTCATAATACGGGTTATGGGATGCGGTGATCATGATGCCGCAGTCAAAGTCATCGGTCCGGGCGATGTAGGACACACTGGGGGTGGTGGTGACGTGCATGATATAGGCGTCCCCGCCGGAAGCGGTGATGCCGGCGACAAGGCTGTACTCAAACATATACGAGGACCTGCGGGTATCCTTGCCGATAACGATCTTTGCGCGTTTCCCGATCCGTGCGCCGTAATACCATCCTAGGAAACGACCGATCTTCACCGCGTGTTCATAGGTCAGCCCCACATTGGCTTCTCCACGGAATCCATCCGTTCCAAAGTATTTACCCATACTTATTCCTCCGTTTTGCAGATGACTGTTCCGTTGTTTTTATGGATGCTCTTCTCCGGGATCACTCCGCGGACGCAGCTAGTAGGATACACATTGGAATGCCTGCCGATCACCGTGCCGGGATTCAATACGGAATTGCAGCCCACCTCCACATAATCGCCGATCATGGCGCCGAACTTCTTCAGGCCCGTTTCGATCTGCTCGGTCCCGTTGTGCACCACCACCAGCTTTTTATCTGATTTAACGTTGCTTGTGATCGATCCGGCCCCCATGTGGCTGTAATAGCCGAGGATGGAATCACCCACATAATTGTAATGCGGCGTCTGGACATGGTCGAACAGGATAACGTTCTTCAGCTCCACGGAGTTTCCGACCACGCAGTTTGCGCCCACCAGGGCTGAACCCCGGATAAAGGCGCAGTGCCTCACTTCGGTCTCAGGGCCGATGATGCATGGAGCGCCCAGGTAGGCCGACGGGAACACTTTGGCGGTTTTGTGGACCCACACGTTTTCGCTGACCTCTTCATAGTCAGGGCCGAGCTTTTTCCCCAGGGCCAGGATCAGGTCCTTGATGCCTTTCAGGGCTTCCCACGGGTATGTAAAGCCCGCCAGATACTCGCCCGCCAGGGAATGGTCCAAATCATACAGATCCGTCACAGTATACATACAGCGATCCCCCATTTCGGATTTAGAAAAAAATTTCCAACGGGAACGGCTTATTATATCACTTATCGGGGGTTTTTCAATGTTTTTCTGCTGTTTTCATTTATCCATCTTTCATCACTCCATAGACAGGCTCATTTTTTCACCCAAATTTTCTCCTTGCCATTTCAGCAATAATGTGTTAATATATTGGAGCTGCCTTTCGGGCGTTTAAGGTTCCTGCCGATGGAATTCGAACGCCGTTAAACACCGAAACCAGCTTTGGGCCGGTTCTGTATTGCAGGCCGGAGGAATGCACCCGTAGCTCAGCAGGATAGAGCGTTCGCCGCCTAATAAGAAGTCGGACTGCCGCCTGAATTGAGCGATCAAGTGCCCCAAATCCCCCGGAATCTGTTCGATTTTTCTTCCCAGAGCTACTGCCAACCAGCTAACGCGAGGCGGAAGATAAAGGGCTTGTGAAAGTCGAACACGCCGCCCACAGTTAGCCAGCTAACGCGGAAAGCCCGGATTACTCCCCTCGGTCAGGAAGACCGAAAAGCTCGAAAGCCTTGTAAAATAAGGATTTCGAGAACATGGTCCCGTACCTCAGCAGGATAGAGCGGTCGCCTTCTAATAAAGCGGTCGACGGCCGCCAAAAATGAATGATGGGATCACCCATCAGGGGTAATCTTCCCTTTCGGGACGATCTGAACGGCCGCCAAACTGCTAACAGAAAGCGGGCGTTCTGGGTCGGATGATAAATTTGACGCCCGCCATTGTTAGCCGCCAGCTAACAAAACGGTCTCCCAGCTAACGGAAATTGCCAACGGTTTCCAGAAGACGAAAGTCCTCACAATCCGGAAAGCCTTGAAAACAAAGGGTTTCCGGGATATGGTCCCGTAGCTCAGCAGGATAGAGCGGTCGCCTCCTAAGAAGTAGGCCGACTACCGTCTTTCCGGAAACTGAAAACGGGAACAGCGTTCGGAAGTGACCCGGTTTCCCAGTTGCTCCGACGCCCTTACCAAGCAAGGT
>JAFWWK010000090.1 GCA_017523615.1 Clostridia bacterium | reverse complement strand
GCATCAGCGCGGTGTTCGTTCCCGCGGTCATCGGCGTCAGCCTGGTCACCTTCGCCGTGTGGATGCTTATCCGGGGCCAGGCGGGCTTCGCCCTGGCCCGGGCCATCACCGTGCTGGTGGTTTCCTGTCCCTGCGCCCTGGGCCTTGCGACCCCTGTGGCCATCATGGTCGGCAGCGGCGTCGGCGCATGGAACGGCATCCTGTTCAAAACCGCCGCGGCCCTGCAGGAGACCGGGAACATCGGCATCTGCGTGCTGGACAAGACCGGCACCGTCACCAGCGGCGAAATGACGGCGTCCTCACTCCTGCCCGTCCCCGGCGTAACAGAAGAGGAACTGCTCCGGACGGCCTATGCCCTGGAGCACAGGAGCGAACATCCCCTGGCCCGGGCGGTATGCGCCCTTGCGGAAAAGCGCGGCCTCACCGCGGAAGCCGCCTCGGATTTCGAAGCGCTCCCCGGCAGCGGCATCCGTGCCAGCCTGGGCGGGAAGACCGCTCTGGCGGGAAGCGTATCCTTTATTTCGTCCCTGGTGCCCCTGAAACCCGAGATAAAGGCGGCGGCGGAAAAAATGGCGGACGAAGGCGCGACGCCCCTGGCCTTCGCCTCCGGCGGGCAGCTGCTGGGCCTGATCGCCGCCGCGGACACCATCCGTCCCGACAGCGCCGACGCCATCAGGCAGCTGAAGAACATGGGCATCCGCACCGTCATGCTCACCGGTGACAACGCCCGCACCGCCCGGGCGGTGGGCAGGGCCGCCGGGACGGACGAGGTGATCGCCGGCGTCCTTCCCGGGGACAAGGCACGGGTTGTGGACGAACTGAAGCGCTTTGGCAAGGTCGCCATGGTGGGCGACGGCATCAACGACGCCCCTGCGCTGACGACGGCGGACGTCGGCATCGCCATCGGCGCGGGGCCCGACGTGGCCATCGACGCCGCCGACGTGGTGGTGATGAAGAGCAACCTGACCGACGTGGCCGCCGCCGTGCGCCTGAGCCGGGCAGCCTATAAAAACGTCAGGGAAAACCTATTCTGGGCGCTTGTCTATAACTGCCTGCTGATCCCCGCGGCGGCGGGGGTGTATGCCTCCCTTGGGATCACCATGAACCCGATGCTGGGAGCCGCCGCCATGAGCCTTTCCAGCTTCTGCGTGGTCACCAACGCGCTGCGGCTGAATTTCAAAAAGATCCATGATCCCTCCCGGGACCGGCATATCGGGCATGCCGCGGTCCCGGAAAACGGGCAGTTCCTCCCCGGATGGGGCGAACAAAACGGAAAGGAAGGAAAGAACATGAAAAAGACCCTGAAGATCGAAGGCATGATGTGCATGCACTGCGAAGCCACCGTTAAAAAGGCCCTGGAAAAGCTGGACGGCGTGGAAAGCGCCGAAGTGAGCCATGAAAAGGGCACCGCGGTGGTGACCCTCTCCGCGCCGGTGGACGACGCCGTCCTCACCCGGGCCGTGGAAGACAAGGATTACACCGTGACCGGGATCGAATAATGGCGCAGGACATCACCGGCACAATTGAAAGCACGGTTTTCAGGAACGAGGAAAACGGCTACAGCGTCCTTGAGATCAGGGTGGGCCGCGCCGCGCGCACCGTGGTGGGCGTGCTCCCGGCCATGGCTCCCGGGGAAAGGGCGACCTTCCACGGGGAATGGACGGAGCATCCCCAGCACGGAAAACAGTTCAAGGCCGCCGGCTGCGATATCGAACCGCCCAGCGGCGTCAAGGGCATCGAGCGCTTCCTGGGCTCCGGGCTGATCCGCGGCATACGGGAGGACACCGCCCGCAGGCTGGTGGAGGCCTTCGGCGAGGAGACCCTGGACGTTTTGTCCATGGGGCCGGACAAGCTGACCAGGGTCAAGGGCATCGGCAAAAAGCGCGCCGCCATGATCTATGAAAGCTTCCGCGAGCAGTACAGCCTGCGCCAGGCCATGATCTGGCTGCAGAGCTACGGGATCTCCCTGACCCTTTCGCTGAAGATCGCCAAGCGCTACGGCGACCGGGCTGAAGAACTGCTTCGTGAAAACCCCTACCGCCTGGTAGACGACGTGGATGGGGTGGGCTTCGCCACGGCCGACCGCATCGCGCTGACCCTGGGCCTGGACGAAAAAAGCGTTTTCCGCAGCCGCGCCGCCATCAAATACGCCCTCCTGGAAGCCGCCTCGCTCTCCGGCCACACCTATCTGCCCCGGGACCGGCTGATCGATCGTACGGCGGAGATGCTCCGCTGCACGCCGGAAGACCTGGAGGAACCCCTCAAGGGCGTCGTTCTGGACCGGGAGATCGTCCTCAGCCGGGTGGGCGGCGACACCGCCTGCATGCTGGAAAGCTACTTTTATGCCGAAAAGGAGACCGCGGAACGCCTGATGCGTTTGAAGGCGGCGGCCCGGCCCGTCAAAACAGCCGCCGCAGAAGCCGAAAGGCAATTGAACAGCGCCGAGGAAAACGCCGGCATCCACCTCTCCCCCCGGCAGCGCGAGGCGGTCCTGGCGGCGATGAGCGAGGGCATGCTGGTCATCACCGGCGGGCCCGGCACCGGGAAGACCACCATCATCAACTGCATCCTGGGCATGATGGGCAAGGACGTCCTTCTGGCGGCGCCCACGGGCCGCGCGGCCAAACGGATGAGCGAGGCCACCGGCCTTGAGGCCCGGACCATCCACAGGCTTCTGGAATACAGCGGCGAAGCGGGTGCTTTCCAGAAGAACGAGGAAAACCCGCTGGACGCCTCCTCGGTGATCGTGGACGAGATGTCCATGGTAGACATTTTCCTGATGCGTTCGCTGCTTCGGGCCCTGAAACCCGGCACCCGTCTGGTGATGGTGGGCGACGCCGACCAATTGCCCTCCGTCGGCCCCGGCAACGTCCTGGGGGACATCCTCGCAAGCGATACCATCCCATCGGTCCGCCTGACCGAGGTCTACCGCCAGGAGGGGCAGAGCATGATCGTGCTGAACGCCCACGCCATCAATCACGGAAACATGCCCGTCCTGAACCGCAAGGGCAGCGACTTCTTTTTTGAGCGCCGGCCGCTCCCGGAGGAATGCGCCGGCGCGATCACCGCGCTGTGCGCCTGGCGGCTTCCGGGATACCTGAACAGCGGCCGGCCGCTGCAGGATATCCAGGTGCTGTCCCCCCAGAAGAAGGGCGCCACGGGGGTCATTGCCCTCAACCATATCCTCCAGGACGCCCTGAACCCGCCCGGCGGCGGCAAAAAGGAGCTGGCCGTCGGGGACATCGTCTTCCGGACCGGGGACAAGGTGATCCATACCCACAACGATTACACCCTCGCCTGGTCCAACGACCAGACCGGGGACGACGGCGAGGGCGTCTTCAACGGGGACATGGGCATCGTGGAACGGGTCTTCCCCGAAGAAAAATGCCTGACCGTGCTCTTTGACGACGGCAGGCGGGCGGACTACGACCGGCAGGCCCTGGAGAGCCTGGACCTGGCATACTGCCTGAGCATACACAAAAGCCAGGGCAGCGAATTCCCCTGCGTCGTGATCCCGGTGATGCCGGGCCCGGCGATGCTGCTTACGCGCAACCTGTTCTATACCGCCCTGACCCGGGCCCGCAGGCTGGTGGTGCTGGTGGGGCGGGAGGAGATCATATCCCAGATGGTGAACAACGACCATGTGGCCAGGCGCTACACAGCCCTGGAGGAACGCCTGCGGGAAGCCCGCGGGAAGTCCTGACCCCGGCCGCGGAACGGAGGGACGCGCCATGGATCTTGGGAAGGCCCTGCGTGGCTTTCTGCATCGGGTCGAAGACCTGGTCTATCCCCGGGGGATCAACTGCCTGGTGTGCGGGGACCACAGGCGGACCGATCCCGCGACGGGCGTGTGCCCGGATTGCCTTAAAAAACTGGAGGCGGAGCGCGTGCCTGCCGCCGCCTGTCCGCGCTGCCTTTCCTACGCAAGCAGGAAGGGCTGTGCTTTCTGCGCCGCGGGCGGCATGAAGGATGTCCGGCGGGCGTTCGCGCCGCTGTACTATCATCCCGCCTCCCGGCGGCTTGTCATATCCCTCAAGTTCGGCAGCACCGACGAAGCCCTTCCGCTCCTGGGAGAATGGATGGCCGACAGCCTGATCGAGCGGGATTTCGACTATCTCCTGCCCGTCCCGCTCCATCCCCGGCGCCGAAGGGAGCGCGGAGTCAACCAGGCGGCGCTGCTGGCATCCGAGGTCAGCCGCCGGACAGGCATCCCCATGCGTGAGGACCTGCTGGTCCGCAGAAAATACACCCGTCCCCAAACCGCCATAAGCTTTCGCAAAAGGAAAAGCAACGTCCTTGACGCCTTCGCCCTCCCTCCCGGGGCCAACGTTTCGGGAATGAAGATCCTTTTGTGCGACGACGTCCGCACCACCGGAAACACGGCCCAGGCCTGCGCCCGGACGCTTAAAAAAGCCGGCGCGGCCGACGTATGCCTCCTGACCGCCTGCGCGGTCCGTTAAAGATCACAACACCTAAAAAACGCCCGCGAGGCGCGCCGGGATCGATCCCGTTCCGCCCCGCGGGCCGTTTCATTTTATCCGAATGATCCAAAACTTCACTCTCCGCTCTTCACTCTTTTATTTCGCTTCCTCTACCCGGATGTCGCCGGAAACGGTATGGACGCTGAACCTCGCGCTGCCATCGCCATAGACCCGGGTGCGGCCCTCGCTCGTCAGGGGGAGGGTGCTGGAAAAGCTGCCGCTGGTGGTCTCAACGTTCAGGGTGAACCCGGCCTCCGCGCCGAGGAGGGCGGTCACGGCCCCCGAGACCGACGACAGCGCCATATCGCCGAAGCCGCCGGAAACCGTCACGCGGATGCTGCCGGAGGTGGTGGAGACCTTTGTTTCCTTTACGTCGCCGGCAAGGAGGGCCACCTTCCCGGAGACAGAGGACACCGTCGCCTTATCCGCCCTGTCCCGGAATGTCAGGGAGACGTCGCCGGAGGTGGTGGCCGCCGAGCATTCCGCCATGTTTTCCGCTTCCAGCGTTATACCGCCGGAGGTGGACGCGGCCGTCAGTTTCGCACAGCGCACAGAGCCCGTGATATCCCCGGAAACGGATGCCAAGTTGATCTCCCCGGCGTCGGCACCCGCAAGGTCCATGTCCGCGGAAACGGTCCGGATGTCGGCGTCCGCAAGTTCCAGGCCCATCGGGAGGGTCAGGGTCAGGGTCTTGCCCTGGTCAAAGCTGAAGATGCGGAACCTGGGCTTCTCATACCGGATACGCAGGGTGGTACCGTCCAGCCACCAGCGCAGCTGCCTGTCCTCCGGGATGGCGCCCTTCCCGGTCTCCTCCACCAGGAGGTCCGCCCCTTCCCCGTAAACGACCCGGACCAGGCCAGCGGTCCATTCCACATCCAGGCGCTCTACCTTGGATGGGATAGCGGTGTTCCCGGAGGTGTACATTTCCGCGTTGGCATAGGCGGTCCCCGCGCTGCGGCCGAAGAGCCATACGGACCCTGCCGCCAGGAAGATCAGGCACACGATGAGGGCGATCATCATCTTGTTTGCTTTCTTCGTCTTCATTTTCATATTCACTCGCTTTCTTTTTGGTATTTGATCGGGTCCGGCGGGGACCCTTTGTGTTTTTATGCGGACATATGCAGTGTCAGGCGTTCCCGCGGCCGGCTTTCACGGCCCGGCAGAGCAGGGTCCCGCCCGCCGCGCACAGCGCGAGCATCAGGATCGTCGCAAAGGCGCCTTTGCTCCTCAGGGTGATCATGTTCATCATATTCGCGAACAGGATCAGGTCCGCCGACAGGATCAGCATCGGCCTGCTGAAGCCGCCGATCAGTCTTTTGACCGGCCTGGCCCTGACCACAAAGGGCAGGAAGATCAGCGCAAGTCCGAACAGGCTCGCCGAGGCGGCCGGCAGGAACCATTTGCCGCCGCTGTACAGGCTGCACACCCCCAGCAGCACCGTCAGGGTGATGCAGAAGGCGCAGAATGTCCACAGCAGCCGGTCCTCCGCCACCGTCAGGGGCACCACGGTCAGGGATGCCGTCACCCCCAGCGCCGCCAGGACCACAAAGAACCAATCCAGGCCATGGCCCGATGCCAGGTTGACGATCAGGCACACCAGCACGGGGATCATGAACAGCCCGGCGATCAGGGAGCCGACCGCGGCGCTCCGGCGCTTGAAGCGGATGGCCTGGTGGGCGATGACCCCATCCTTTTCATCCTTCAGGCCGCTTTCGATGTCGTTCCGCTTCAGTTCCCTTAATATCGCTTCGCATTCGGGGCACGCCGCCAGGTGTTCGTCCACCAGGCTGCGGCTTTTTTCGCTGCAGACCTCGTCCGCGTACAGCGGAAGGAGATCGCGGATCACTTCACATTCCATTTTCATTGATTCTCCATCCTTTCCCGCAGTTTATTCAGGGCGCGGTTTTTTCCATCCTTTCCCGCAGCTTGAGCCTTGCGCGGTGATAGGTGACCCGGGCCCAGTTTTCTGTCTTCCCGAAGATCGTACCGATCTGCCTGAAGGACAGTTCGCCGAAGATCCTCAGCTCGAACACTTCCCTGAAGGGTTCCTCCATCCCATGGAGCAGCACGTGCACCCGGAAGGAGGAATCCCGGTCCGTGATCTGCTGCTCCAGGCTTCTGCCCTCTTCGGGAAGGTCCTCGGGCATCGGCGCCGACCTCCCCCGCCGGCGG
>JAFWWK010000089.1 GCA_017523615.1 Clostridia bacterium | reverse complement strand
GGAAGCTTGTAAAGGAGATCGGAACATGCCTCAATTGGACATCGGCGTTGATCTTGGTACGGCCAGCGTTGTCATTTACGGAAAAGGCAACGGCATTGTGCTGGATCAGCCTGCGGTCATCGCCATCGACCGCTCCTCCCGAAGTATCCTTGCCGTAGGGGAAGAGGCGCGCCGGATGCTCGGACGTACGCCGGGCAATATCGTGGCCATGCGGCCATTGCAGAACGGGACGGTCGCGGACCTGAACCTGACATGCCTGATGCTGAACACCTTTGTCAAAAAGGTGACGAGCCGCAGGCTGCGCCTGTTCGGCGGTCCCCGGATCATCCTGTCCCTGCCGGAGGGCGTCAACGAGGTGGAGCGCCGTTCCATCACCGGCGCCCTGTTTGAGGCCGGCGCCCGCCGCACCCAGCTGATGGAAAGGCCCATCGCGTCGGCCATCGGCGCCAACCTGAAGATCAAGGACGCCACGGGTTCGATGATCGTGGACGTGGGGGGCGGACTGACGGAGATCGCCGTCATTTCCATGGGACGATGTATCGTGCGGGAAAGCTGCCCCTTCGCCGGAGACCAGTTCGACGAGGCGATCATCAGGTATATCCGCCGCAAGCATAACCTGCTGATCGGCGAACTGACCGCCGAGGACCTGAAGATCAATATCGGTTCGGCCCTGGAGCGGACGGACCAGCTTTATATGGAGGTCACGGGCCGCAACCTGATCTCCGGCCTGCCAAAGGTGATGCGCATCTATTCCGACGAGATCACCGAGGCCCTGCAGGACCCGCTTGACAAGCTGATCGAGGCGCTCCACGGCGTCCTGGAGCAGACACCCGCGGAACTTGCCTCCGATATATTTGACAGGGGCGTCACCCTGACGGGCGGCGGCGGCCAGCTGGCCCTCCTTCCCGAGGCCATCGCCCGGTCCCTGGACGTGGAATGCTACCTGGCGGAAAACCCCCACGAGACCGTAGCCCGGGGCTGCGGACAGACCCTGGAGCACTGGAACGAGTTCGGCCAGTTCCTCGGAAACAGGAGGCGCTGATGCTTATCCATCGCCTGTGGGGCCATCTGGCCACCGTCATGCGCCACAAGGCCCTGGTGGGCGGCATGTGCTTCCGGGTGGGGCTCATACGCCAGGGGATCACCCATGACCTGAGCAAGTTTTCGCCCACGGAGTTCATCCCGTCGGTCAGGTATTACCAGGAGGGCAAAAAGAGCCCTGTCGGCGCCGAACGCCGGGGCATGGGCTACTCCGGGTGCTGGATGCACCACAAGGGCAGGAACCGGCACCATTTTGAATACTGGCTGGATTACGCCCCCGACAGCCCCCTGCGCCTGGTGGGATATAAGATCCCGCCGAAGTTTTTTGCCGAGATGATCATCGACCGCATCGCGGCCCCCATGGTTTATCTGGGCGAGGACTACACCGACGGAGCGCCCCTGGATTATTTCCTTGACCGCACCGACCGGGACCTGATCCATCCGGAAACGGCGGATATGATGGAAAAAATGTTCGTCCTTCTGAAGCGGGAGGGAAAGGAAAGCCTTTTCGCAGCGCTGAGGGAGATCATTAAAAACGGGTATTGACACCCGTTTTTTTATTGTATTTTTTTTCGGCGCGGAGGAACGGCATGATATTATCCGGTCAATATTTGTCTGTTTTCTGCATTTTTACCACATTGACACATTGAAATTCTGTGATATACTGTTATACGTGGGAGATTGGTGTCCCACGACCATTGTACACAGAAAGAGGTATATGTATGTCTTGCATCAATCTTGAGAAGTACGGCATCACCGGCACCAGGGAGATCATCTACAACCCCTCCTACGAAACCCTCTTTAACGATGAGATGGACCCCGCCCTCGAAGGCTTTGACAAGGGTCAGCTGACGGAGCTGGGCGCGGTCAACGTCATGACCGGCATCTACACCGGACGTTCCCCCAAAGACAAGTATATCGTCATGGACGACATGTCCAAAGATACTGTGTGGTGGACCACCGACGGCTACAAAAACGACAACCATCCCATGAGCCAGGAAACCTGGGAAGCCGTCAGGGAAATGGCCCGCAAGCAGCTTTCCGGCAAAAAACTGTACGTGGTCGACGCCTTCTGCGGCGCCAACAAGGACACCCGCATGGCCGTGCGCTTCATGATGGAAGTCGCCTGGCAGGCCCATTTTGTCCGCAACATGTTCATCAAGCCCACCGAGGAAGAACTGAAGGATTTCACTCCCGATTTCGTGGTCTACACCGCTTCCAAGGCCAAGTGCGAAAATTATAAGGAACTGGGCCTGAACAGCGAGACCGTGGTGGCCTTCAACGTGACCAGCCGCGAGCAGGTGATCCTGAACACCTGGTACGGCGGTGAAATGAAGAAGGGCATGTTCTCCATGATGAACTACTACCTGCCGCTGAAGGGCATGGCCTCCATGCACTGCTCCGCCAACACCGATATGAACGGCGAGAACACCGCCATCTTC
>JAFWWK010000088.1 GCA_017523615.1 Clostridia bacterium | reverse complement strand
ATGGCGAAGATCACCAGGCCTACCGCGTCGTCCAGGGCAACCACCGGCAGCAGCACGTCCGTCACCGGCCCCTTGGCCTTGTACTGGCGGACCACCATCAGGGTGGCGGCCGGGGCGGTAGCCGCCGCGATCGCGCCCAGGGTTACAGCCACGGGCATCGGCAGCAGGTCCGGCATGATAAAGTGCAGGGCAATCAGTGCCGCGTCCACGCACAGGGTGGCAAAGCAGGCCTGGATGATACCGATCACCGTTGCCTGCTTCCCGGTCTGCTTCAGGGCGGAAAGGCGGAACTCATGGCCGATGGCAAAGGCAATGAAGCCCAGGGCCACGTCCGAAATCATCGAAAGGGAATCCACCTGCTCAAAGGTGTTGAAACCCAGGCACGGAACCCCCAGCCGTCCCAGGACGCAGGGGCCGATCAGCACGCCGGTCACCAGGTAGGCGGTGACATCCGGCAGGTGAAACTTATCAAACAGACGGGTCATCAATAGTCCGGAGAACAGGGCAACCGCAATCAGCAGAAGCGTTTGCATAAGTTTTGATCGCATCCTTTCATATGAAAAGGCCCACCATGTATCCATGATGAGCCGTGATGCCGTTCTGTCTGATCCAGCGATCTGCCGCCCATCCGTTGGTGATGTCTCCTCGAGCACAGGGACGGTAATTGGTTGGATCGCTGTTCCTTTGTTCGGCACTTATTATATTCCCGAAAACGGGACTGTCAAGGGAGTGTATTGCTTTATTCTCCGTAACTCATCCCCCTTCAGATGAAAAAAATATATTGTTTATTTATATAAAAAAGATCGCAAATTGTAAATACATGTTTGCGCCCCACAGGCATTGAATATCAAAACATCCAGCCTGCATGCGCCCCTCTTCCTGGCCGGCACATGGAAAAATAGACGGGTTTATTTATCCTGATTCGATCTGTTTTCTGCTTCGGCTGTCAGTTAGGATATGAGCATCGGGAGGCACTTCTCCCCAAGGAGGATACGGAAATGGAATTCTTAGCCGTCATTATTGGTATTGGTATTGGTCTCGCCCTGTACCGGAAAAACCGCAGCAACCGCGATGAAGACTATGACGATGATTATGAGGAAGAGGCCCGGTTTGAGCCCCGGGAACCCGTATACCCGACCCGGACCCTGTCTTATGCAGAGCCCCGGAACACAGTTCCCAACGCGGAAATCCGGGAGATCAACGAAGCCATCCGCGCCGGTGAACAGGCCCTGGACAGCCTGCGGGAAGCCAAGAGCCAGCTGAACTCTGCCCGGAACTGGGGCATCTATGACATGCTCGGCGGCGGCGTGATCTCCAGCATGATCAAGCACAGCAAAATCGACCAGGCCAATGAATGGATGGACCAGGCCAACCGGGACCTGCGCCGCTTCGCGAAGGAGCTGCGGGACGTGGACGGCGAAGGCCTGCAGGTCGATACCGGATCGCTGGTCACCATGCTGGATATTTTCTGCGACAACTTCTTCAGCGATCTGATGGTGCAGCAGAAAATCAACGACGGCCGCGCCCGGATTGACTCCCTGATCGATAAGATTGAAGGGGTGATGTGGGAACTGAAGCAAAGAGGAAACAGTATTGGGGAAGAGTACGAAATGAATAATGGAGAATACCGCATGCAGAATTAATGGGTTCTCTTTGACACTGCTTTGCATTGCTCGGGATGACACACTAAACGCTGCGGAGCGTGGAAACGGGATGTGACAGCAGGGACAGACCAACTGTCATCATTCCAAAGGAACGTGACAGTTGGTCTGTCCCTCTGTCACATTCGTCCTTCGGACGTAGTAAGGGATCCTTCGACGCGCTTTGCTTGCT
>JAFWWK010000087.1 GCA_017523615.1 Clostridia bacterium | reverse complement strand
CGGATACGCAGCCCCTGCGTAAACTCCTGGTCCAACAGGCCCCGGATCTGGGCGATGCTGGTGTCGTCCACCAGGTCCGTAAAGATCTTTGCGCTGTTGAATTTTCCCGTCAGTTCGATCATGTGTACTCCTTCCTTATATGCCTGCGGCTCCGTTCTCCGACAGCACCTCCGCTGCGCTTTGTCCGCTGCACCGGGCCGTATACGGCGTTGATCAGGTTTATTTCGACCACATTTCCATCATCAGTCAGGCCCCTGCGATGGCCCGCATGATCATCGTCACCCCGTCCACGATGACCCACAACGCCAACTGCTCCCCATGAATCACTTTGGATTCGGTATCCAAGGACATTATAGCCCATTCCAGATGGGTACAGATTTCCTATCATTCGCATAACCTAAAATATGTTAACACAATCCGCCTTGAAGCACAACCTTCAAATTGCCTTCCCGCCCCAAAAAAGCCCGCGGCCGGGATTTGATATGCTCCCGGCCGCGTCTTTCTGTGATCAATGCTCTTTCCCGCTTTTCCCGTCCCGCCCTTCATTTTCTGATCTCGATCACCTGTACGGAATGGGGCGGCAATTCGCAGCAAAGCGTTCCCTCAAAGGCCCGCCACGGGCCCTCGGTCAGTTTCACGCCCTCAATGCCGACATCGTTATAGCTTTCGGTGCTGTCCCCGGTCACGGACAGGACGCGGTATTCCCCGCCGGCGGGACCGCCCTCAAAGCGCAGGCTCAGGGCGCGGTTTTCGTCGGGATGCTTGTTGACGGCGGCCATGGTAATCGCGTCGTCTCCTTCGCGCCGGCACGCCAGCACGTCCAGCACTTTCACGTCCTCCCTCCTGCCGCCGCGGGAGACGGCGGCCATGGTCTCCCCCGCCTCAAGCCATCCGTCCAGGATCTCTTCCCCCAGGTGGTTGACGTACAGGTCGAACACGTGATAGGTGCTGCGCAGAACGATGCCGCCGGGATGGGTAAAGATACAGCCTCGGGTGTTCACAACAGGCGCGAAGGCCGCCATAGCCACCGCGTCTGAATGTCGGTTGAGGGTGTTCAGGAAGCAAGCGGTAAACACGGCGTCCGCCATGGTGTAATCGCTGTTGATGTCGTTCTTGTCCCGGGGAATAATGTATTCCTCCTTCGTGCGTCCCTGGCGGACGGTGTGCACACTGGGATGGTGCCATCCCCGCAGGTTCCATTCGTCATAAGCGATGCGGATCTTTTTCTCCAGGCCCATAGCGGTAAGCAGCCCCCGCACCCTGTTGATATCGGTGTCCAGGTCGTTGGTGCAGGCCATGGATTCCTCATAGGTATAAAAATCATTTTCCTGTGCCATCAGGTTCCAGTATTTGTGGATGGATATCCAGTCCAGGTGCTCGCCGCAGGCCTTCAGAAGCGCCACGTTCCAGTCCAGGTCCGGCAGGGCCGCCGCCGACAGCTTTACGTCCGGGTCCACGTGCCGCATCAGCTTGGCGGATTCCAGTACCAGCCGGCCCCATTCGCCGACACCTTTGGCGCCAAGCTCCCATGCTCCGTAGTTTTCGTTGCCGATGGACCAGTACCTGACCCCGTAGGGATCGCTGTGCCCGCTAAGTGCCCGGAGGCGGGCATATTCCCCCTGGTCCTTCAGGTTGCAGTATTCCACCCAGTCGCTCATTTCCTCCGGTGTGCCGGTACCGGCGTTGGTGCAGATGTAGGGTTCGCACCCGATCCTGCGGCACAGGGCAATGTATTCGTCCGTGCCGAAAAGGTTGGGGTCCTCCACCCGCCAGCTTTTGTCGAACACCGGGGTACGTTCCGGACCCACGGCCTTTTTCCAGTGATAACTGGACACAAAGCAACCGCCGGGCCACCGGAGGATGGGGACCCGTATTTTGCGCATGGCGTCTATTACGTCGGTCCTGAAACCGTCTTCGTCGGCGAAGGGGCTGCCGGGATCAATGACGCCGCCGTAGATCTGCCTGTGAAAATGCTCGATGAACTGGCCGTAGATCAGGCCGCTCCGCCTTTTCATGACCCTTCCGGGCCTTACAGTGAACGTATCGTCCTTCATACTGCCGCTCCTTTCCGAAGCCTTGCGGATACTCATTTACGCCCATCCCGTTCTCAAACCCATGCCAAATGTTCACCTTCCGCTCTTGAGCGAGCGAAGCGGGCGATCAATCGATCCGCAGGATCAGCCGCAGCACGTTCCGCGCGGCTTTCTCCATGTCCTCCCGGGTCAGGACGCCCTTTTCCTTCGCCTCCAGCAGGCGGTCCGGGAAGCCGGTGGCCATCTTCATGTCGTTCCCGGCCGCCGCCTCCTTGTAATGCTCCCCCAGGGTCCACCAGTCGGTGGTCACCATGCCGTCGAAGCCCCACTCCTCACGGAGGACGCCGGTAAGCAGGTCCCTGTTTTCACTGGCCCTGTGCCCGTTGACGATGTTATAGCTGGACATGATGGACCATGGATGGGCTTCTTTGACCACGATCTCGAACTGTTTCAGGTAGATCTCCCGGATGGCACGTTCCGAAGCCCGGGAATCACAGTTGCGGCGGTTGGTCTCCTTGTTGTTCAGGGCAAAGTGCTTGGGCGTGGCGGCGATGTGCTCCGACTGGATCCCGCGGACCATGGCGGCCGCCTGTTTGCCCGCCAAAAGCGGGTCCTCGGAAAAGTATTCAAAATTCCTGCCGCACAAAGGATTGCGATGGATGTTGACGCCCGGCGCCAGCCATACCATGATATTGTTTTCCTTGGCCTCCAGAGCGGCTGCCGCGCCGACACGGTATGTGATCTCCGGATCCCAGGTGCTTCCAAGAAGCGTGGCGCAGGGAAAGGCGGTGGTGGTGACCCCCAGGCCCTGATGGAAACGTACGCCCGCGGGGCCGTCGGCCGTCATGATATTTGGGATACCGTATCTTGCATTGTTGCCGTAGCCAAAGGTATTGGCCAGGCCCACGTTGGGCTGTCCGCCCAAGAGGTGTGCCAGGTCCTCGTCCGGCAGTGCGGAAACGAATCCCTCCAGGGTCATTTTTCCGTCGGCCACATCCTTAAGCTTCATGCCGTCCCCGCCGCGGCCGAAGTTCTTCAGCCTCGGCACCGCGCGCACCTCCGGGGTGGCGTGGATCTCGTCGTGAGCCATCGGGGCAAGGGCGGTGTAATTGAAATCATTGCAGGACGACGTGGGAAGGCTTTCATATGTTCCATCGGCTCTCAGGCGTTTTTCAAGGCAGGTGGGGGCCAGCCGCTCCGTCAATTGGCATGTGACCCTGTCCTCGGCAAGATCCAATGTCTCTGCCGCTTCCTTTACGTCCCGCACGCTGGTGCCGATGTAGAAACGGTATTCGCCTTTTTCCATTACCCAGGCGGAGCGGGCCGCCTTGCCCAGGTCGTCATAGGACGCCATGGCATCGACCGGGAAACGGATGATAACATATTCCGATTCGCCGGGAGCCAGCAGGCGGGTCTTACGGTATCCCGCCAGAACGCGGGCGGGCTTCCCAAGCTTTCCCTGCGGCGCGCTGTAGTACACCTGCGCCACCTCGCGGCCCGGGCAGTCTCCCACGTTGGTCACCGTGACCGACGCGCATACCTCGCCGTCCTCGATCCGGATCTTTTCACCGCTCATGGCAAAGCGGGTGTAGCTCAAGCCATACCCAAAGGGATACACCACCCGTTCCCGGGCGCCGGGGATGGTTTCGAAATACCGGTAACCGACATAAATGTCCTCGGTGTAATCCACGTATTCGTCGCTGTCATAAAAATGTTCACAGCCGGGGTAATCGTCCAGCTCGGCGGCATAGGTATCCGTCAGCTTACCCGAAGGGTTATACAGACCCATCAGCAGCTCCGCTATGGCGCAGCCGCCCTCCATGCCGCCCTGGAAGGCCATCAGCAGTCCCTGTACGCGAGGGTGGTCCCTGAAATACGCGGTCTCCACAATGCCGCCCACGTTGAGCACCACCACGGTTTTTTCAAATGCGGCCGCCACAGCCTCCACCATGCGCCTCTCGGCATCCGACAGGTAAAAATCTCCCCGCTCAAACAGCACGTCGCTCATACTGACGGCGTCCCCGGTCACCGGCTCCTTCCGGACGATCCGGGCACGGGGGGACTTGCGGTCCCACCCCTCGCCGGAAAAACGGCTGACGGAGATCACTGCGGTATCCGTAAATGCCCGTGCCCTGACAAGAAGGTCCTCAGGCACCTCGGGCTCGGCTACCATGCCCGGAGCCCAGTGGTCCGCGTACTTGTCCCTGACATAATCCCGGTAAAAATCCGCCGTTCCGGAAAAGACGTTTTCTTCACCGGCGATCTCCCGGAACCCGTCATACAGATTGCGGATATAGGGCACCGTCACATCCCCGCTGCCGCCGCCTCCCTTGACATAGTCAAAAGTCGCCTTGCCGAACAGCGCCACCCGGCATCCGCGCTTCACCGGCAAAATGCCGCCCTCGTTTTTAAGCAGCACCATACCCTCCCGGGCCGCCATGCGGGACAGCGCGATGTGCTCCTCTCCAGCGGTGATCCGCCGTCCGTCCTTTCCAAGGGGTATGCCGGGCAGGTAACGCGCCCTGATCCATTTATCCATATGCTTTTCCTCCTGTCGGTCCGGTAAATGAGATTACCCCCGGACCCATTATGCCTTTGCTTCACCGCGTCAGCGCGGCCGGACAAAATAAGTTTATCCCTTAAAGCCGTCTCTATGTCAACCCCCGTAAAGGCCGCAGCGCGGAATTATTTGGCGGCGCAAACACAAAGCTATTGACTGAAGGCGGGGCATGTGCGGTAGAATGGGTATACGGGCGCCGACCGCCCGATCCTTATACAATGGCTGAACACGGAGGATAAACGCATGGATCTTGAAAACAGGACTCTCGGTTCCCTTTTAAGCGACCCCCGCATCGCCCCGGCCGCGCCCAACGCCATCCGCGCATGGGACCTGTCAAAGGAAGACGTATGGAACAAGACCCTGCGGCAGATCAAAGAAGAGCATATCTTTGCCGGTGACCTTGCCCTGGGTTTTGACCGTCTTCTTAGCGCCGCCGACACGGGCGACTGGGCATACCCCCTGTACACCCCGGCGGAATGCGCCGAGGACCCGGCCGTGGACGGCACCAACCTGATCCGCCTCCCCTCCGACGATCCCGCCGCCGATGGGCGTCCCTTCATCCTGCTGGTACCCGGCGGCGGATTCGTGAACGTATGGAACCTGACGGAGGGCTGGCCCATCGCCGCGCAGTTCAACCGGCTGGGCTATCATGTGTTTATCCTCACATACCGGGTGGACGCAAAAGAAAAGCTTCTGGAAAAGAATATGCAGGATTTTGCACGCGCCCTGGAGATCATCCGGAATAGCGCGGACCGCTTCCGCGTCCGTGCGGACAAATACATCACCTGCGGTTTTTCTGCCGGCGGCTACCTTGTTTGCCTTTGGAACACCTCCATGGGCTATCCCGCCCACGGCCTGCCTAAGCCGCAGGCTGTCTTCCCCGTCTATCCCGTTACCAGCCTGAAGGAGCAGATCCGCTACGGCGACACCGACCCGGCCTGGTCCCTGCGCTTGTACGGATGCTCCCTGGCCGAGGCCACGCAGACCGAATACGACATTCCCGAGCACGTGGAGCTTTTCCCTCCCTGCGCCATTTTCCTTACCGCCCAGGACGAACTGGTAGACCCGGAGAACTCCAAACTGCTGTATGCCGCCCTTCAGAAAGTGCGGATCCCCTGCCATATGGAGATCGGCCCCACCGGCGGCCACGGCTTTGCCGACGGAGAAGGCATGTGCATGGCCGGGTGGACCGGAAGGGCTGTAAAATGGTTTGAGGGGCTGGAATAAAAGCCGGCTTGCCAGGTTCAGGCATACCGGGGATCTTATAACGGACCAGCGTTTATATCGTACCTTTCTCCAAATGGAAAGGCAAAGACTCGCCGGAGATAAGCCGCCGTCCCGCATATGCCGACCGCATCAAAGCCGGAACTCTGCATCCGCCCTGCCTAACCCATATCGTCAAAAAGAGACTGCCGCGTTTTGCAGCAGTCTCTTTTAAAGGTCGATCGGTTGATCACTTTCCGCGGGGAGCGCTCCAGTCGTAGTTCTTCATATGGATGCTCAGATGGCGCGGCAGACCTTCGACCATCATCGGCTGATAATGCCCCTGGATCAGCGGACGGACGTAGTCGAGGAACTCCTCGGTGACATAGTTGCCGGCTTCGTTGATCCACTTGCGCGGCACCATCTTTTCGTCGTTGGCGATGCGGTGCACGTCATACACGCCGGTGGCGCTCTGGTAAGGATCGTCGGACACACGGTCGATAACGACCATCACGCCGGAGGAGCCTTCGTCGGCGGCCTTCACGGTGGCGCCGCCCACGTTGAAGGCTTCGTCCACATCGACCCTGCTGGTCATATGGGCCGCGGCGCGCTGCAGGGTGGAAAGCTCCACGGCGCGGGTCTTGCAGCCCAGCTCGTTCTTGATGACCGTGGCCAGGTAGGAGGCGGTGCCGGACATCTGGATGTGACCGAAAGCGTCGGTGGTGGTGTTGGCGGAGGCGCACTCGCAGACGTACTTGCCTTCCTCAGTCTTGATGCCTTCGGAAACGACGGCGACCACCACGTCCTTCTTTTCAAGAAGTCCCTTGACTTCCTGGACGAAATTCTCAACGCTGAAGGGAAGCTCAGGCAGGTAGATCAGGTCGGGGCCTTCGCAGTCCTCGCCCCTGCACAGGCCGGCAGCGCCGGTCAGCCAGCCCGCGTTGCGGCCCATGATCTCCACGATATTGACGTTCTTCTTCTTGTAAGAGAAGCCCATCGCGTCGCAGATGATCTCCTTGGTGGAGGTGGCGATATACTTTGCGGCGCTGCCGAAACCGGGGGTGTGGTCGGTGATGGCCAGGTCGTTGTCGATGGTCTTGGGGCAGCCGACGAACTTCTGCTTCGCGCCGGTCAGCAGGGAGTAGTCAAACAGCTTGCGGATGGTATCCATGGAATCGTTGCCGCCGATGTAGATGAACACTTCGAT
>JAFWWK010000086.1 GCA_017523615.1 Clostridia bacterium | reverse complement strand
CTGCGGTCGATGTCGATCTGGACGATCCTGGCGTTGCGGGCGAAGGAATCCGGCTTCAGGGCCACCCGGTCGGAAAAGCGGCAGCCCACGGCGATCAGCAGATCGCACTCGTCCACGGCCCGGTTGCTGGCCTGGGAGCCATGCATGCCGATCATGCCGGTGGTCAGCTTGCTGCGGCCGGAAAAGCCGCCGGCGCCCATCACGGTGATGGCCACGGGCGCGTCGATGCGGCTGGCCAGCGCGGCCATTTCCTCGTGGGCGCGGGAGCGCACCACGCCGCCGCCGCAGATCATCATGGGTTTTTTGCTTTCGCGGATCATCTGCGCCAGGCGGCTGACGTCCTTCATATCAGGCTCGGGCGCCTTGAAATCGTGGGAGGCGCGGCGCATCAGGTCGCCCAGCTTGCCCTGGGAGGAATGCTCCCGCCGGGGCAGCTTTTCGTACTCCGCCTTCTGGGCGGTCACGTCCTTGGGAATATCGATCAGCACCGGTCCGGGACGGCCCGAGCGGGCGATGGCAAAGGCCTCGCGCACCACATCGGCAAGCTCGTCCACGCTGCGGACCAGGAAATTGCATTTGGTGATGGGCATCGTGACGCCGGTGATGTCCACCTCCTGGAAGGAATCCTTGCCGATGAGGCCCCTGGACACGTTGCAGGTGATGGCGACGATGGGCGAGGAATCCAGGTAGGCCGTGGCGATGCCGGTGACCAGGTTGGTGGCGCCGGGGCCCGAGGTGGCAAAGCATACGCCCACCTTGCCGGTGGCGCGGGCATACCCGTCGGCCGCGTGGCACGCGCCCTGCTCGTGGGCGGTCAGGATATGACGCAGCCTGCCGTCCGCTTCATAGAAGGAAAGCTCGTCGTATACGTTCAGGATGGTGCCGCCGGGATAGCCGAAGATGGTGTCCACCTTCTGCTCCATCAGGCACTCCAGGAGTATCTTGGCGCCGGTCATTAACATGGAAAGAACCTCCGTTGATCGTTGGGAAACGCCGAAAAAATGAAAGGACGGGTCGGATATAAAAAATGCAGTCCGTCGGGCCAGACTGCATTTTGATCGCGATACGGCGGCGGAACATCGCCGGCGCGGGCCGAACGCCTGTCCCTTCGGCTCTGCTGATTTTAGCACGCGCCGCGGTGAAAGTCAATCTCGGCGGCGGGGGAGGGAAAGGTTTGGTGTTCTTTTTCTGTATATTTTTTCACGTACATGGGTCCATTTCCAATACCACCGGGCAGTGGTCGCTGCCCATGACGTCGGTGTCTATGCGGGCGTCCCGGATGCGGGGACGAAGGCGGTCGGACACCAGGAAATAGTCGATGCGCCACCCGGCGTTGTTTTCACGGGCGTGGAACATATAACTCCACCAGGAATACACGTTGGCCCTGTCCGGATACAGGAAGCGGAAAGTGTCGGTGAAGCCGTTTGAGAGCAGTTCCGTCATCCTGCCTCGCTCCTCTTTGGTGAAGCCGGCGTTGTTTTCATTGGATCTCGGGTTTTTCAGGTCGATCTCCTTATGGGCCACGTTCATGTCCCCGCAGACGATCACGGGCTTTTTTTCGTCCAGGGCATGGAGGTACGCCTGGAAATCCGTTTCCCACCGCATGCGGTAGTCAAGGCGAGTCAGCCCCCGCTGGGCGTTGGGGGTGTAAACGGTCACCAGGAAAAGATCCGGGTATTCCAGGGTGATCACCCGGCCTTCCCGGTCGTGCTCCGGGATGCCGATGCCCATGTTCGCGGACAAAGGGGCTTCCTTTGCGAAGATCGCGGTGCCGCTGTAGCCTTTTTTTTCGGCGGAATTGAAGAAGACGTGATACCCCTCGGCGGGCACCTGCGCCTGGTCCGGCTGCATCTTGGTCTCCTGCAGGCAAAAGAAGTCGGCCGACTGGGCGGTGAAATAATCCATGAAGCCCTTCTGAAGGCAGGCGCGCAGGCCGTTGACGTTCCAGGAAATGAATTTCATATGGCTGTTCCTCCGGATGAGAAAATCGGGTTTCGGCGAGGACGGTTTTTTCGGGGCGCTGAAAAAGTATACCATAAATTGACCGCCCCCGCCAGAGAGAAACCGGACCATGTTTGAATATGTTCCTCATGATCCGCCGCCTTCCGGTTTCCACGGGCCGGCGGCGCGGGCGATCCTTTCCGCCAAAAAAAGGTTTTTGCGCGTGAAGGCCGAATATTCAGCAGAGGAAAACGCGGACAGTGATGTCAGCTGAGAACGGAGGGAAAAACAATGCCGCAAAACCTTGAAACCCTGGCAAAGGAAACAGCAGCGTCCCATACGATGATGAACAGTCCGGTGTGCTTTGTTCCCGCGCTGCTCACATACTACGCTTCCGGGGAGTTCACCCTGCCGGAACTGGCGGCCCGCCTGGAACGGATGACCCTGGACGCTCAGTTTTATTACTTCCGAATGCCCAAAGCGGATATAGAAATGAACCTGAAGCTGTTCATGAATGAATTCATATTGGCTAACGATCTGAACGATCTTCTGCTGGGCCGTCCGATCAGTCAGGACGATAAGGAAAGCATCGACAGCCGGATCGCGGAATGCCTGACCCGGTATCTGGATTCCGTGCGGGAAACCGGCGGGTAAGGATATCCGGATCCAAATGAACGGGGAACAGATTCGGTATCACAAGGCAGCTGCGTGATAGCCCGGCATACGGCAGAAAAAAGGATCCAGATCGTTTTTGCAGGAAATTGGGATAAATGTATTTTCCGCCTGACAGAAAAAATGAATGGACGACCAAACAGCATGAGCTGCAGTTCGATCGTCCATTCATTGATCATACAGAAGGTCAGATTAGATATACCCGCATACTGTGCCTTCAATGTTCTTTACATCTACAATCCTTGTTTCGCACTTCCACCATTGAGTAGTGGCTGCATCGGTCAGAGCGGAACCGGAAGCAGTCACGTTATCAGCGTAGTCGAAATCCAACCGTTCCACTTTCGGCGCTTCATACTCTTCTTTCATTTTCTTTCTTCTCCTTTTTAGTTATATAAGTGCTTTATACGCTGCCACATGAATAATATGTCAACTCGCACCTATAATCATTCGCATTCCGGTATTTTCATTACCCCGTGCTGGATATAGTACCGGACTAATTCACACAGTTCAGTCGGCTGTCTGCCGGGCTCGGCATATCGGAGCATTGATGCCGCGCAGATGCTGCAAACGCTTCGGTAGGCACAGCCCTCGCACTCCGGGACCCGAGGCCAGCTTTCCGCCTCACGGTTGATCTTGGCCCACGCCTCCTTAAACCCTTCCCCGATGGGATCGGCATGAACGACGTTCAGCCGGTTGCAGGGCATCATCGTTCCCTTCCAGTCTATGACAAACGCTGAACGTCCGCCTCCACACCGAAGGCCGCACTGCGTACACTCATGTGAAGGACCGCCGACCGGAGGAAGCCTGTCAGGATCGATTTCCTTTGTCTCCCGGCCGGCCAGCTCGTTCATAAGCCTGTAAATGCGGATATATTGGTCCGCATCTATGTTATCCTCCTGCCGGGATCGTCCGGTTTCCTCCCGGGG
>JAFWWK010000085.1 GCA_017523615.1 Clostridia bacterium | reverse complement strand
TCCTTTTTTACCTTTCCCGGCAGGGACGCCATGTCGATGTTGATGAGGTCGAAATGCTTTTCGATGATCCCCTTGAGATCCCCCCGGTACGGCGGCGCGTTCTCCACTGTAATCCCGAGATGCTTGCAGAGCAGGTCTGCCGTGCGGCTCTCCATTTCTCCGCGGTCCGCGAGGATCACGGAGGGAAAGTGCATGCAGGGCCACTCCTCCTCTGTGATCGTTATGCCGTACCTTGCACAGTATTCCACCTTGTCCTCCACAGAGTAGAGGATCGTCCTGGCCGCGTTCTCCCAGGAAGGAGGGTCCAGCGAAATGTTCATGCCGGTCACGATGTGGGAGGCGCTGTCCATCTGGAAGTACATGGTCGGTCTTCCGACAATGGCCGTGCGGTCATCACGGCTGACCAGGTAAATGTCAGCGGTCGTCGCGTCGATCTGGCAGGCTATGCCGGGGCCCCTCAGGTGTGTCTCCGTCCGCCCGGTCTCCCCGCGGTTCTTCAGCTGGTAGGACCGTTCCCCGTCCCTGCAGAGCACTTCTTCAAGAGTATCCTTATTCTTCCTGTGCCAGTACAGGAACTGCTGGCGGGAAGGCACCTCGTCGGGGTCCATGGGCGCGACGCTGTTACCGTCCTTGTCCTTTATGGTGTAAAAGTCGCCGACCAGCAGGGTATACGTTTTGCTGAGGGATCTCTTTTCTTCCCCGAGGTAGTACTTTGTGAAGGCTTTGCGGAAGTTCCGCAGATCCTGGGCATCCAGCTTCTTGCCTGCCGCTCCGGGGACTTTGGGCCTGCCGGAGCGTTTTGAGGATCTTTTGTAGGGGTCCCGCCTCTTGCCGCAGGCCGAATAGTCCGGGATCAGCGCGTCCGGGACCTTTCCGTACCTCCAGTATTTACCGATATATTTATAGAGGTTCGGGACTTTTGTCCCGGTCGCTTCTTCGATCTCCAGCAGGATCGTCCTGCGCTTTTTCGGATCGTAGATATCCGGTTCATTCATGACGGCATCGCGGATCAGTTCCCAGGCCTTATCACGGAGACGGATGGCGGTCTCTCCGGCCTCACCGCTCCTGACGGGCCGCCAGACGTCCGGGGCGTAAGAATAGCGGCCTGTCTCGATACCCTCCGAGACCTTTTCAAGAGATATCTTCTCCGGGACACTGGAACTTCCGGGCAGGCGCAGCCAGTAGGACGGGCCCTCCTGTGGGGAAGCGGTCCACAGGATCCGGTAATCGCAGTCCTCCTGCAGGTCATGGATGACCTGGTTGACGAGTAATAAGCTGTCTGGCATAAAAAACGACCTCCTTTGAAGGGGATGGATCAGGAAAAGAGCTTTCTGCTCATGTCCGGTGAGATGGAAGCGTTGATGATAAGGGATTTATAGAGGGCGACAGCGCTTCCGGCCGGGAGGCGGAAGCTGTCTTCGAAAGGCCGGATGCAGTCTGCCGGGAGAAGGCCGTCTTCGTCTGTCAGTTCCAGAAGGGAAGCCAGCGCTTCCTTAAGGGCAGCCGGGTCCGGAATGATGTTCTCCGGCGCCTCGCCGGAATAAAGCCACTGGCAGTTCAGGGCCCGGTCCCGGCATATCTGTTTTTCCGTGACGATCTTCCAGTCGACACCATGTGCCTTCCAGTAGGCATGCTCGATAGTGAACTTTTCAATGACCCTGGGCTTCTCCAGTTCATCAGAGCACTTGACGGTCCTGGCGTGGAGCCCGTCCGTCCTGGTGATCAGGAAATCTGTCGTCATGACGAAAGGGAAACTGCCTTTCCATGGATGCCTGATGTTCAGCCTTCGTGCGATCTCCATGGTCTCCGTAAGTCGCAGAGGGAACTGTTCCCTGATGTCCAGGACATCGGGATCTGCATCGAGGATGTAAAAGTAGTATTCCTCGTTCCTTGAAAGGAGATGGTGGATGCGGCCGGTCGTTCTTCCGGGCACCCGTGCGGATACCCCGCGGGACGGGAAGTCATGGATGCAGATCCATGGTCTGTAATCAGCTCCGGTGCCCTGGCCGCGGCCTTCTTTGAGATATCGGATGTAGTGCTGGTAATCCCAGGAGGGCCGGCGTTTGCCCATATATAACACCCCCTCATAATTTATACAACATATTTAAATTTATATATCTATAATACACTATATTTAGTATTTATTCAACTATATTTAGTATATAAAAACGGCGGAAATACAAGAAAAAAGGCCCGTTTCCATAGGAAACGGGCCAGAAGCATCTATTTTTTATGCGACCTTTAAACGAAAAAGGGATTTTTGTATAGGAGTATAATTCACCGTATCACCTGACTGATTTTTGTACTTTACGATTGCCATTTTTCTTACCTCCTTGCCATATATTATATCATATGGCAACTCAAGTGTCAACAACAAAGCCATACTATTTTGAAAATATATGGCTTTTCGGATATAGGCCGGACCTCGGGGGAACAAAAAAAGAGCACAGGCGTTCCTGTACTCTTTATCTACTATTTACGATGAAAGTTCTTTATGAAGACGTTTTTTCGGGATGCGGCAGAGCATATGACAATGTATTCTGCTCCCGGAACAGTTTTTCATGTATAAAAGTTACCGGAATGGAGGATGCTTT
>JAFWWK010000084.1 GCA_017523615.1 Clostridia bacterium | reverse complement strand
TGGCAATGTTTACAGTTCCAGTTAAAAATGACGCGGCTTTGTCTGCTACATGCATTTCCCTTTTTGCAGTATTGTTGCGATTTGCTGTGCGATTATATCTATGTGATCTGACGTATTATCCATTCCTAAAGTGACTCGAATAGTCCCATGAGAATACTCCGGAGGTACAGATATCGCTTGAATCACATGAGAAATCACATGATCTTTGGAATCACAGGCAGAACCGGTGGCGACTGCTGTGCCCATCAGGTCAAGTCGATGCAGCAACATTTCTCCGTCTGTGTTTTTGAATGATAAACTCAAACTAGGAGGCATGGATCAGCGTCAAGCCTTTGTCCGGGAATTTGGCTTTCAGCACATTCAGCATGGCTTCGGACAGATCGATCCCCGTGACGGCCGCGCCGGGGTTCAGCACAAAGTATTCCTCCAGCTCAAGACCGGTGCCGCAGCCGAGATCCAGCACCCTGCTTCCGCCCGCCAAAGGCAGCAGGGAAGCGGTATAGGCATAGAAGCCGGAAGCGCCCTCTATATCACGCTTCATGTGCTCATCATAGCCATCGATCCGGGCGGCAAAGAAATCGTCCATTTTTTCAAGCTTCATCATTTTTCGTTCTCCATGCGGTTCCTATCACAGGGTGTTTCCGATTGTCTTCAGCGTTTCATCGGTAAATATGGTGGTTCCGCCTTTGTCGATCCAATGGATCTTGCCAAGCTTCCAAACAGCGTTGGCTTTGATAAAGATTGCGCTTTCATCCTCCATGGCGACGATCGGATGAGTCCTGGACAATTCTTTCAATATCGGGATAAACCACGCGTCCTCGGCATAGTGCCCCTTCATGACAATGTCCGTCAGGCTGATCCCTTCGCTCAGCGCCTTCGTTTCCCAGACGTCGGCCGCATACCGCCCCATGTTCATGGACCCCGCGCTGACGCCCAGGATCACGGCGCGGCTGGCCCGAAGCTCCGCGACAAGCCCCAGGTCGCGGATCAGCGACATCTGCTTTGTCACATCTCCGCCCATCAGAAAAATGCAGTCCGCCTCCCGCGCCAGCCGCACCGCATCCGCCGCGCTCGTTCGCCGGTCAATCACACGATGGTTATCAAACGCCATGCCGCGTTCCGCAAACATCCCGTGCATCCCGTCGCTGTCATCGTCGTTCCGGGCGTAATCCTCCGGCCACGCGCTGATAAAGACCAGGCTTTCCCGCCGGGGCAGGTACGCCCTAAGCGCCTGCGCGACGGCATCGGGAAAATGATGCGTCGGAAAGCCACTGAACAGGCCCAGTAAGCTCGCGTTCATATTCATTCTCCGTTCTGTTTCGTTTCTCTTGTATAGACCGTTCCCGTTTCCGACCATTGGGGAATGATCTGCTGCCCGCAAAGCTTCACGGATTCATCTTCCTCAAAGCACAGGATCTCCGGCAGGCCCTCTATAAAGAATTCTGTCGGCGATTTGGGAGAGAGCCTGCGTTTTGCTCCTTCCGGGTCTGTCAGAATACCGTCTTTGATGGAGAAAGAAGCGCCTATCGCGGCATTCACATATGTTCCGTCCTTTGCCTTGCAGGAAGGCGCATTCTGATGCGCAATC
>JAFWWK010000083.1 GCA_017523615.1 Clostridia bacterium | reverse complement strand
GCTGTTCTTCCGGTTGTCGTGGCTGATGGCGACACTGGCCTCGCCGTAGCGCTCCTTCAGGTACACCGCGTAGCCCTGGGTGGCGCGGCCCACGGTGTAGATGTTCATGCGGTTGGTGCCCGCGCCGATCACGCCACGCAGGCCGCCGGTGCCGAAGGTCAGTTCGGAATAAAAGCGGTCCTCGATCTGAGCGTCATCGCCACGTACGCTTTCCAGTTCGGCCTTGACGGCCTCATCGTCCACATTCTCCAGCCAGCGAAGGTACTCCTGATTCATGTCGCATCAACTCCTTTATTTTCATCCGCTTTTTCAGCGGGTGACTCCGTTTCCGGCCCCATGGTTTTCCCGGCGGTGCCGGCGCTTTTTTTGCCGCGCCCCAGGATCAGCCGGGCCATGGGCTTTTCAAATCCGTAGGTCAGTATCACGGACAACAGCAGGGGAACAAGAAAGCATACCGCGGTGTAAATGGGCTGCCAGGGCCACTCCCCGGCCATGTTGGGATTCTCGTTCACCGAAGGCACCCATCTCCACTGCTTGATGAGAACAGCCAAAACCTGATGGTACATGTAAAACTGGAAAGTGACCGATGACAGGAACGCCATGACCCGGTTCGACAGCAGCCACCGGACGCCCTCAAAGGTGAAGGCAAGGGACACCATCAGGACCGTCAGGGCCACGGCCAGGGGCAGGCGGTTGGTCATCTGTCCCAGGCGGATCATCTCCTGGGAGCCGCGGGAAGCCTGGTCCCGGACCAGGCGGTAGAGCAGCATCAGGGAAAGCACTGCGCAGACGAGGAAAAACGCTTTTTCATATCCGCCCCTGCGGAGCAGTTTTTCCCTCAGGATACGGTATCCTTCGGCGCCGGCCATGCCCAGGGCATAGACGTCCAGAAAGGCCGGCAGCTGGTTGAAGGCCATGCCGCAGTCCCTGAGGGTGGAGGCCCACTGCCGGAAAGCCCAGGCGGCCGCGCACAGAACAGCGAAGGTCCAGCCCGGCTTTTTGCGGAACAGGTACAATACCAGCGGGAACAGGAGGTAGAACTGCACCTCCACCCCCACCGTCCACAGCGCGCCGTTGATGGGGCTGCCGTAATAGGTAAAATGCCAGAAGGTGTGGGAAAAGGTCAGGTGCGCAGCCAGGTCCCACAGGGCCATACCTGTGTTCGGATACCTCGAAAGGTTCAGGAAAAAGAATGCCAGCACGTTCAGGGCATAGGAGGGATAGATCCGGGCAAACCGCTTTTTATAAAACCGCAGCGCGCCCTTCCCATCCATGGGGCGGTCTCCGTAGGTCAGGAACAGCAGGAAGCCGGACAGGAGGATCATCCCGTCCACCCAGATATATCCCGACCTGAGGAGCGGGTCCATGGACCAGTAATATTTCCCGAACAGGACCGCGGAGGGGGTCAGCCAGCTCTGCTGCCAGATATGAAAGCTGCCCACCAGGAAGATCAGTATGGCCCTGACGCCGTCCAGGACCCCGACGCGCCTGTCATCCGGGGCCCGCAGGTCCCCCGTTTTCATAACGGCAGCCGTCATTGTTCATCCTCTCCGGCGCGGGTGAACTGGTAATACGTGTTGGTCTTCATGTCCTTGAGCTTCATGGAGGTGCCGCTGCGGCTGAAGATGTTGTAGGCATAAGCCATCTTTTCCGGGTCGTCCTCCTCGCCCATGTAAATGGCGTACTGGGTGGCGTAATAGTATTTTTCCTTGCCGAAGACCGTGCAGGTGCCGTCGTCCCGGAATTCGATGCTCCCGTCCTTTTCGGTGGTCCACAGGCCCAGGATGGCGTAGCAGGTGCGGTTCAGCTTCTTGGAAACGTCCTTGTAGTCCGGTATCAGGCGGTAATAGCGCAGCGCCTCATAGGGGCGGGAGGCCTTGTAGAGCTTTTCCGCCGCCTGGTAGGCCGATTCAGAGAAGATGTGATCCAGGGACTTGTAGCGCTCGGGCAGGCCTGTCAGGTCCATCCCCTCCAGGATGGATACCACCAGGGGATAATCCTTGTTCCTGTAGGCCTCCACCGCCTCGTCATAGGCCTGGGAATAGTACATGTCCTCGCATTCCTGGGCCTGCGCGGCGCTGTCCTCGTGATCCGGGATCCGGGCGAACCAGTCCGCTGCCAGGGCGTAATCCCCGCGGGCGCGCGTTTCCACGGCCAGGGAATAGACCGTGGCGGGATACAGCTCATCGGCGTCCCGATAGCCCGGGATCTCGGCAAGGCATTCTGCCGCCCGGGCCTTGTCGCCGGCGGCAAGGGCTTCGGAAGCCATTTCATAAAGGCATTCCATGTACTGGTCATCGCTGTCGGCGTAGATCCGGATCACCCTGAAGATATCCGCCGCCCTCTGCCATTCGCCGCTGTTCTTCAGATCCAGCGCCATCAGGTAACGGGCGTGGTCCAGCTGGTCCGGGGCGTCCTCATAATCGCCGATCTGGTCAAAGAGGATGACGGCGTCGCCGTACCTTTCCTCCTCCATCGCGATCATCCCCAGGCGGTAACGGGCCAAACGCAGGTCCTTGTCGCTGTTTTCATAGGTGCCCAGCTCCGCCAGGATGGGCTCAGCCTCTCCATAGGCTTCGTTTTCCATAAAACCGCGGGCCCGAGCGTAGAGGATCTCGTAGCGGAAGTTGTCCGAGTCCTGGAAACCGGGGACTTCGGAGAAAAGCCTCTCCGCCCGGTCCAGGTCGCCGTCGTCATACGCCCTCATGGCCTCCCGGTAGATGCATTCGTTGAGCAGCGTGGAGGCCAGGACGTTGTCGGAGGCGATCAGATTGAACCAGTCCATGGCGCCTTCGTAATCCTCGGCGGCCATGGCCTGCTGTCCCAGGTTCATGACGCAGGTCTCCCACTGGGCCCTGGCATCGTCAAAGGTGAGGATCTGCTCCAGTTTTTCGGCCGCAGCCAGGTAATCGCCCCGGGCCATGTCTTCCATGGCCGGGTCGTAGAGGCACTGCTTCAGCATGGTCCGGGCGTTCCTGAAATCGCCCGCCATGGAATAATACTCGGCCGCGGTATCGTAATCGCCGGCGGTGAAATATTCCTCGCCCACAAGGTAGCACGCCTCCAGGCGGCGCAGGTCCACGTCCATGTAGCCGTCCAGCTCGGGATCCGAGAAAGCCTCCAGGGCCTTCGCCGGCTCGCTTTCAAGCAGCTTCAGCGCCGGCTGGTACAGGCATTCCCTGGCCATGGAGGACGAATCCATGTAGGTGGGGATCAGCAGGTATTTTTCCCTGGCGGCGGCGTAATCGCCGGCCTTGAACATCTCGCCCGCCCACGCGTAGAGGGCCTGGACGCGCTTGCCCGAAGCGTCGGAATAGCCGGATACCTGTTCATAGGTCTCCACAGCCTCCTCCCACCTGCCGGCGGCGAAATACTTTTCGCCCTTGGTGTAGGCCGCCTCACGGGCGCGCTCGGCGCTGTCCTTATAATCTCCCAGGGCTTCGAAGGTCTCCTGGGCGCTGGTCAGGGAGGTATAGGTGCCGTACTTCAGGCCGCTCATCGCGCCCCGGTAATCGCATTCCAGCACCATTTCGGCGCTGTCGCTGTAATCCCCCAAAGCAACGAACTGCTCCCGGGCGGAAGAGAACTGGCCGTTCTCCAGGGCCTGGGAAGCGCGCAGATAGCGGTAATAGGGAATGCCGAAGAACCACACCAGCACAAAAGCCACCGCAAGGGCCGCAAAGGAAATGACGGTGTTCCGTATGATCCTGCCGCGGCGCTTCTTTTTGCGGCGGAGCTCCGCCTTTTCCTCTTCCGCCTGGCGCTCCTTTTCCCTTTCGGCCCGTTCTTTTTCCTCCTGCTCGCCCCGGCGGCGGAGGATGACTTTTTCCAGTTCGGCCTTGTTCAGCTTAAGGAAAACGTCGTGCTTGTCCCTGCCGCAGCGCACGCAGGCGTCCGCCTCAGGCGCGTTGACGCGGCTGCATACGCAGATCCATACATTGCCCTGGTCGGCGGGAAGGCAGGTGGCGTCGGGCCCGGCCAGGGCCTGCATGACCTCCAGCTGTTCACCCTCCAGGGGTTTTTCCCTTTTGTACTCGGTCATTTCGCTGACACCGCGGCGCCAGACGGAATCATCCTCAAACCAGACCTTTTCCACCATGATCCTCAGGTCAGAGACGTACACGTCGTCCTCGTCCCGAACGGATAATTCAAACACATGCTGCGCCTTCGCTTCGGGCGTCAGCACACGCTCCGCATGCCTGGAGATCTGCTCCCCATCCCCGTCGTAACCAAGGATGGCGACCTGCAGACTGGATACATCCTTCCGTGAAAGGTTGTACATCTGCAGCGTGCAGAATGGATTATCCGCGGTGGGGATATGGGCGCTCCACACCTCCACCGGACATGTCAGATCGATCCGCATAGATGTCCTCCAAGGTCACATACGCCGCATGGGCGGCGATCGATTTTATATCAGCTGGTCTTCGCCGATCTTCCGGACGCCGTCTTTGTCCACCACGTCCCAGATGAGCCTGGATGGGGGACACTTTACGGCGGAGAAGGTCAGCGCCTCCAGGATCTCTCCTTCAGCCCGGCGGGCGGACGCCTCGTCCGCGGCATGGACGGCGCACAGGCTTTCGCCCCGGCGGCAGAAATCGCCGATGCGTTTTTTCATGACGAAGCCCACCCGCAGGTCCAGAACGTCCTCCTTGCTGGCCCGTCCCGCGCCCATGCGCTGGGCGGCGTAGCCCAGGCGCGTACAGTCGGTGGCGCTCAGATACGCGTCCTCGGGACACAGGACATCCCGCACCACGGGCGCCGTGCCCAGGAGCGTGGTGTCGTCGCACACCCGTGGGTCGCCGCCCTGCCGGACGATCATTTCCCGCAGCTTATTGAGCCCGCTCCCGTCCCGCAGTTTTTCAAGCAGCATGGCCCGGGCGGATCCCAGGTCCTTCGCGACGCCGGAAAGCGTCAGCATATGCGCGCCCAGGTACAGGGCCACCCGCGTCAGCGGCAGGTCCTCCGGACAGCGCCGGCTCAGCACGTCGATGGCTTCCTTTACCTCCAGGGCGTTGCCCACATGGCTGCCCAGGGGCTCTTCCATGCCGCTGATCACGGCGGTGATTTTCCTTCCGGCCAGGGCGCCGATGCGTACCATGGCGCCGGCCAGGGCGATGCTGTCCTCCTCGGTGGGCATCAGTGCGCCGGAGCCGGTTTTGACGTCCAGCACGATGGCCCTGGCGCCGGAGGCAAATTTCTTGCTGAGGATGGACGAGGCGATCAGCGGCACCGAATCCACCGTAGCCGTCACGTCCCTGAGGGCATACAGGCGCTTGTCCGCCGGCGCCAGCTGGGCGCTCTGCCCCACTACGCAGCATCCGATCTCCCGGACGGTGCGGACGAATTCCTCCTCCGGCATGGTCACACGCATGCCGGGGATGGATTCCATTTTATCGATGGTCCCGCCGGTATGGCCCAGGCCGCGCCCGCTCATCTTGAGCACCTTGCCGCCGCAGGCGGCCACCAGCGGCGCAAGGATCAGCGTGGTGGTGTCCCCCACCCCGCCGGTGGAGTGCTTGTCCACCGGCACGCCGCCCACGTCCGGGTCCAGCATGTCGCCGCTCTCCGCCATGGCCAGCGTCAGGTCCCGGGTCTCCCTGTCCGTCATGCCGTTGAGCCGGATAGCCATCAAAAGCGCCGCCAGCTGGTAATCCTTCACGCTGCCGTCCGCGGCGCCTTTCGCAAAAGCGCGGATCTCTTCGTTTGTCAGCTCCATGCCGCGCTTTTTATGTTCGATCACGGATACAAAATCCATACCTCTCCATTCCCTTCCCGCAGAGCGACGGTATGCGAAAACAAATCAAAAATATCCAGACTCAGTATACCATAAACGTCCCGCGCCGTAAAGAAGAAAGGAACGCCGAAGCGTCCCCGATCGTATTTTTTTGCCGCGGGTCCGGCCGTCCGGAAAGACGATGCCGGGCACGCGCCTTTTTTCCCGGCCCGCTCCGGGCCGGGAAAACCGTACCGCAATGCACTGGCAAAACAGGCCAGGCCCCTGATTCCATGCGGGTTTGAGCCTGTCTTGCTGCCAACGTCGGGAGCATACCGTATTCCTGACGGACATTCCGTCTTTATTCTGTTTCGTATCCGGGCCTGATCGCTGCGCTCCGGGGGGCGCGGTGATCGGGCAACCTATTTCATCGCCATGTTCCGTGGTTTTCTTTCGCCGCAGTTTTTACACACCCCTTTGCTGTTCGGGTTCAGTGTGCCGCAGCCGGGACACTTCCATGAGGCGCCAGCCAATGTGGCCTGATTTCTTTTTTCCAGTTCGGCAATGACGGATCTTAGATCCGTATTTATACTGACAGTTGATATAAGGCGATTCTCTGCCTTTTCTCCCTCGCGAAGGTACCGGTATCCCTTTAGTTTGATGATCAATTTCTGTTTCGGCTCTTTACGCATTTTTCTGATCGTGATATCCAGGATGTCGGCGTATGCGCAAATATTTCCCGCACGGGCCGCAAACAGATACTTTTTCCCGAATCTCAGCCCGCCATCGGCCTTTGCTATGCTGTTCCGGAAATCTTCGGTCACTTCGTCCATCAGGTCCTGCATCTCAAGGCTTCTCATCCTTTTTTCAAAATCTGCTTTCTCATCGCGGTTTGACCGGATCTGATGCAAACATTCATCGAGAAGAAAACAAAAACCGGCGAAAACAGGGAATGTCTCGGCGATCAAGGACGACTTCACGGAGATATATACGCATAACGCACAGAAAAAGGCAAATATCGAAATCACGAAAAAAATACAAAACATCTCACCGAAGTCCGTCCCGGGCTTAAGAAAATTCCGCATGGCGGTCTCCGCCTGTTCTGAATAATTTGCCTCCGGCGTCCCCCGGCGCTCTTCATCGTCGGCGAGATCACGGAGGATTTCCGGATTGTGCTTTGTCATCTCCCGAAGCACCGGAAGATAGTGCCTCGCGGCCTCCGCGCGGGTCATCAGACCGACGCCGTCCTCCCACAGGATATATTTGCTGCCGTCCCTGAGGGTGATTTCGGGAAAGTAACCCATGGCCTTTACCCACTGCATTCCGATACCGCGGATTTCCCTGCACGGAAACACCGCCTCCCGCTTCCGCAGGAATACAAACGTTTCTCCCAGGCGCACCCTGCCGCCGAAACGCTCCGAGCTGTTTTCAAAATCCGGCAGGAGCTCATCCCTCTCCTTCATTTTCAGGACGTATTTTCTGAAGCGTCTGAGCGAAGCGAAATACGCGGCGAAAGACACAAGGACAACCATGCCCCCCACAAAATACGGCAGCGAGTTCATAGCGGTCCGGTTCCGGTTCATCGCTATGTAGACGACAAGCAAACAGACAATGAACGCGCCTTCAACCGATTTTTCGAAATAACTCCAAAACGCGCGTCTCCCCGGACGCACATACAGGAACATTTTAAGCGCCGTTCCCATCTTTTTCCTGTTCAATGCCTTCGCCCTCCGATCCCCCTTTTCAAGGCGGCTTACCCGATGCCGGTCCGCCCGCTTCACATTCTTCGACAGATTCCGGAACAATTCCTGCGTCCCTCGGCGCGGCGTCCCCGCCCCAAAGAAAATCGGGGACGCCGAAGCGTTCCCGTGTATGGCTCGAGTATGACTGACGGCATACTCTCATGAAATATTTGGATGGGATCAAATCGGTCCCGATCCGCGTGTCACTGCGCGTTGGCAAACGCCTCGGCAAAACCGGGACATGCCCAGGCGCCGCAGGCGGAAAGGGTATCCCCACTGACCGCCATCTGGAAGGCGAGGCCGTTGTCCAGGGTAACCAGCAGGCTCTGGCCGGTCTCGGCGCAGGCAGCGTTCATGTAGACCGCCCCGGCGCACAGGAAGGACCACATATCCTCCGCCGCGCTTCCGGTAAGCCTGCCCACGCCGCTGAGTTCCATGGCGCTCACCCTGCCGCCGAGGGTGTCGGAAAGACGCTCGCTGCCCACCG
>JAFWWK010000082.1 GCA_017523615.1 Clostridia bacterium | reverse complement strand
TCGCCACCTTCGGCGAAAGCGATTACGACCAGACCGATTCCCGCGGCTTCATCAACCTCTACGGTCTTCCCATCAAGGTCCAGGCCCTGGTGGACGGCCGCAGGTGATCCCCCGGACGCGGACCATTCGCAGCCGATGCGCAAGCAGCGGTCAATGAACAGAAATAACTGTCCCGGGCGGTTTTCCGTCCGGGACATATCGGAATTTAAAGGAGCATCCCATGGCGAAAATGTGGGCCGGCCGAACCGACGGCGTGACCGATTCCATCGCGGACGATTTCAATTCCTCCATTTCCTTTGACAGCCGGATGTACCGCCAGGACATCCGGGGCAGCGTCGCCCACGCCAGGATGCTTCAAAAGCAGGGCATCCTCGGTGAAGACGAAGCCGCGGCCATCGTCTCCGGCCTGGAGGGGATCCTCAAGGACCTGGAAAGCGGCAAGCTGGCCTTCGATCCCTCCGCCGAGGACATCCATATGTTTATCGAGGCGGAACTGACGGACCGCATCGGCGCCCCGGGCAAGCGCCTGCACACCGCACGCAGCCGCAACGACCAGGTGGCCCTGGACATGCGTATGTACCTGCGGGACGAAACAGGCACGGTCGTCTCCCTCATACTGGACCTGGCCGACGCGCTCCTTGAACAGGCGCGCAGCGGCCGGGACGCTGTGATGCCCGGCTACACCCATCTGCAGCGCGCCCAGCCCGTCCTTTTTGCCCACCACCTGCTGGCCTATGTCATGATGGCGTCCCGCGACGTTTCCCGCCTGAGGGACTGCGTAAAGCGCATGGACTCCTGCCCCATCGGCTCCTGCGCCCTGGCCGGCACCACCTATGACACCGACAGGCAATACGAAGCGGAGCTTCTGGGCTTTTCCTCTCCCTGCCTCAATTCCATGGACGGCGTCAGCGACCGGGATTTCTGCGCGGAGCTGCTTTCCTGCCTCAGCATCCTGATGATGCACCTGAGCCGGCTTTCGGAGGAGCTGATCCTCTGGTCCTCCTGGGAATTCCGTTTTATCCGGCTTTCGGACGCCTTCACCACCGGTTCCTCCATCATGCCCCAGAAAAAGAACCCCGACATGGCGGAGCTCTGCAGGGGCAAGACCGGCCGGGTCTACGGCGCGCTGATGGGCCTGCTGACCACCCTCAAGGGGCTCCCGCTAGCCTATAACAAGGACATGCAGGAGGACAAGGAGGGGGTCTTCGACGCCCTGGATACCGTCAAAATGTGCCTGAAGGTTTTCGCCCCGATGATCCGCACCATGGAGCCCCTGAAGGAGAATATGCTCCGGGCCGCCCGGCAGGGCTTTATCAACGCCACGGACCTGGCGGATTACCTGACCAAAAAGGGCATGCCTTTCCGGGAGGCCTACAAGCTTTCGGGACAGTTGGTCCACGAATGCATCGAAAAAGGGACCGTCCTGGAAGACCTGCCCCTGGAAAAGTACCGCGCCCGCTCCACGCTGATCGATGAGGACGTTTACGCCGAGATCAGCCTGGACGCCTGCGTCGCAAAGCGCGTTTCCATGGGCTCCACCGGACCCGATTCGGTGGACGGGCAGATCGCCTGGGCCGAAGGCTGGCTCAAAAGCGAACGGGAGCGGACCTGACATCAACTGAAGACATAATGGAGCGTACATCATCATGAAAACCTGCAGCGTGTTCATCAACGGCGCTTCCGGCACCACCGGGCTGAATATTTACAACCGCCTGTCCTCCCGGGAGGACCTTCGTCTGATCGTTCTGCCCGACGACAGGCGCAAGGATCCCTCCGCGGTGAAGGACGCCATGGACCGGAGCGACATCACCTTCCTCTGCCTGCCGGACGAAGCCAGCCGACAGGCCGTCGCCATGCTGGAAAACCCGGACACCGTGGTCATCGACACCTCAACGGCCCACCGGACGGCCCCGGGCTGGGTCTACGGCTTTCCGGAACTGACGGGCCGGCTGGATATGATCCGCTCGTCAAAGCGTGTCGCCAATCCCGGCTGCCACGCCACGGGCTTTATCTCCCTGGTGGCGCCCCTGACGGAAAACGGCTTCGTCGCCCCGGACGCAAAGCTCACCTGCTTTTCCCTGACCGGGTATTCCGGCGGCGGCAAAAAAATGATCGCGGAATACGAAGCCGAAGGACGCGATCCCCTTCTGGATGCGCCGCGGCAGTACGGCCTGTCCCAGGCCCACAAGCACCTACCCGAAATGCGCGCCCTCTGCGGCCTTGAGTCCGCCCCCATATTCTGCCCCGTTGTCGCGCCCTTTTTCGAGGGGATGGAAGTCACCGTGCCCCTCTTCGCCGAACAGGTGAAGGGAAGCCTGGAGGATTTGAAGGCGCTCTACCGCGATTACTACCGCGGCGGGATGGTCGGATACGACGAGACGGACGGGGAAAACGGGTTCCTCTCCGCAGGCGCGCTGGCAGGATTCGACGATCTCCGGGTTTCCGTGCATGGCAGCGGCGAGCGCATCCTGCTCGTCGCCCGGTTCGACAACCTGGGCAAGGGCGCCAGCGGCGCGGCCATCCAGAACATGAATATCGTCCTGGGCCTCCCGGAGGACCTGGGGCTTGTGAGGAAAACGAATGGATAACGTGGAACTCCTGCCCATGACGGCGTCGGATTACGACGAGGTGCGGGCGCTGTGGATGACCATCCGGGGCTTCGGCATCCGCGTCCTGGACGACTCCCGGGAGGAGATCGAGCGCTTCATCGCCCGCAATCCCACCACCAGCGTGGTGGCGCGACGGGACGGGCGCGTGGTGGGCTCCATCCTATGCGGCTCGGACGGGCGGCAGGGCTCGCTCTATCACGTCTGCGTCGCGAAGGACTGCAGGCGTCAGGGCATCGGGACGGGCATGGTGGCCTACTGTATGCACAGGCTGAAGGAAATGGGCGTCAACAAGGTGTCCCTGATTGCCTTCAAGAGCAACAGCGCGGGCAACGCCTTCTGGAAGACCATCGGCTGGACCTGCAGCGACGTCAATTATTACGAATTCGTGCTCAACGAAAAAAACATCACCCAGTTTATCAAAGGGGGAGAATGATATGATTTCGATCACAGGCGGCGTGAACGCGGCCAGGGGATTTTCGGCGGCCAGCTGCGCCGCGGGGATCAAATATAAAGGCAGGGACGACATGGCCATGCTTTTAAGCTCCGCGGACTGCGCCGTGGCCGGCGTCTTTACCTCCAACGTCGTCAAGGCCGCCCCGGTCCTCTGGGACAGGGACATCGTGAAAAACGAAAAAACGGCCCGGGCTGTCGTCGTCAACGCGGGGGTCGCCAACGCGGCCACCGGCGAGGAAGGGCTCCGGCTGTGCCGGGAGACCGCGGCATTTGCCGGGAACGCCCTGGGGATCCCCGCCCGCGCGGTGCTCCTCGGTTCCACCGGCGTCATCGGCCCGCAGATCCCCCTGGACAAGATCACCTCCGGTATCGCGATGATGAAGGAGACCCTCTCGGACACGGAGGAGGCCGGCACCAAAGCCAGCCGCGCCATCATGACCACCGACACCGTCAACAAGGAATGCGCCGTCACCTTCGACCTGCCTTCCCCCGACGGCGGAAGCGTCGCCGTACGCCTGGGCGGCATGTGCAAGGGCTCCGGCATGATCCACCCGAACATGTGCACCATGCTCGCCTACCTCACCACCGACTGCGCCATCGATCAGGCGCTCCTTCAGAAAGCGCTGAGCGACGTGGTCCGGGACACCTTCAACATGATCACCGTGGACGGGGACACCTCCACCAACGACACCCTCCTGGTGATGGCGAACGGCCTGGCAGGAAACGCGCCCATCGTTTCCGAAGGAGAGGAATACGGCCTGTTCCGGGAGGCGCTCTTCACCGTCTGCCGCAGCCTGGCCGTGACCATGGCCGGGGACGGCGAAGGCGCGACGCACCTGATCGAAATGCGGGTATACGGCGCGGACACCGAAGAGCACGCGAAGACGCTGGCCAAGTCCGTGGTTGGATCCAGCCTTGTCAAGGCGATGGTCTACGGGAAAGACGCCAACTGCGGCCGAATCCTGTGCGCCCTGGGCTATGCGGGTGTGGACTTCGACCCCGCGGGCATCGAGGTGTTCCTGGAGGGGACGGACGGACGCGTCGTTTTCTACACCGGCGGCCGCGTCCAGGCTTTCGACGAGGACAGGGCCCTCGCCCTGCTTTCAGAAAAAGCCGTGCGCTTCTCCTGTGACATGCACATGGGGTCCTGCGAGGCCACGGCCTGGGGCTGCGACCTGACCTATGATTACGTGAAGATCAACGGGGACTACCGCACCTAAAAGACAAACATCTGTCGTTAAAGGAAGAAAGAAAAAATGGAATCATCATTCACCAATCACCAGCGGGCCGAAGTCATCGTACAGGCGCTGCCGCTGATCCAGAAATACAACGGGCAGATCGTCGTGGTCAAGTACGGCGGCAACGCCATGATCAACGAGCAGCTCAAACAGCAGGTCATGGAGGACATGGTGCTCCTCCAGCTCATCGGGGTCAAGGTGGTCC
>JAFWWK010000081.1 GCA_017523615.1 Clostridia bacterium | reverse complement strand
CCATAGGCGCCGGATTCGGACAGGCGGATATTGCGGACGCCCGCTCCTTCCATGATCCGGCGCGTCCGGCATGAAGGTGCGGGTAATGCGCCGGGGCGCCTTCTTCTTGCCGCGAAGCACAACAAACCCTGCGGAGCCAACCGGGATTGCGGTAAACGGAATTCAATCCGCGTTATTCTGATTGTGGTTTTGCGGGAAACGATTCAGAAGGCATGCACAAACTGGAAGGCAAGACCCTGACCCTGACCGAGCTGGCCGCGCCGAAGGCGGAAGGTGCATTCATATACAAGGAGGAGGACGGCGTATACCATAAGTCCGACGATCCGTCCGTAATCGAGGTGCCCGATAAAGCGGTCCTGGTTCTGGAAAGAAAGTAATCCGGCAGACAAACGTTATCGGATTTTCCCGATACGCGTCACAGGCCTTCAAGGCGCTGTTGCAGAAGCAAGAAAACTGCAACAGCGCCTCACTTTAGTTAAAAAACATATATCAGCGTGCCGGCACATGCTTCTTTTGTTCTGTGCGTTTCTCCGGTGTATTCCTTTCCGGAGTCGGCTCCGGAGCTTGTGGGATCTGTTCCCATTGATAAAACCCATCAGGAGACAATTCGGGCGTTATCTTTTCCAACCTGCGCTTGAGTTTTTTCAGCATCATCAACTCCCCTTTAATGGACTCCAGTTCGGCGGCGGCCGTGTCCTCATTCAGCATTCGATGAAGTTCCGCATCAAATTCATTTGCCGTGACTTCAAGCTGTCCGCCATGGTTCTTCATCAAAAAACATATCCAGCCGGAGCAGTTATTTTCCAGTTCTGCTGGTATCCTTTGCATACCATTCATTCATGATATTGCGAAAGGGCACAAAGTCATCATCACCCTTTTCACTATCCGCATTATCATTGACGGCTGCCAGGCGGACCCCTCTTCTACGAAGCGTCTCCATGACTTCGCCAATCTTGAGATAGTCACGTCCGATGCGACTCATATCCTTGACGCAGATCATGTTGATATGACCGGCGTTGACCTCGCTCATCATTGCCATGAAACCGGGTCGGTCAAAACGTGTGCCAGAGATCCCGTCGTTAGTGTAGTGGACAAAGCTGTCGATGCCATGGTCACGGGCGTAGTTTTCCAGGAGACGCTTCTGATCGGTGACAGAGTTTGACTCGCCTTGAAGCTCGTCATCACGGCTTAGACGCTCATACAGGGCAGCAAATGGCGGGCCTGTCATTCGGTGCCCCCCTTTCCGTGAAAAATGCGGCATTCTGATCGAGCCTGCGCTCTTTCAGTTGTCGCTTAAAATATATTAACCGAAACAATTTGTCAGGTATGCGTTTTCTTCCCGGGGTCCTTTTTTCACGGCGCGAAGCCTCGCCCGCATTGCGGCCCAAGTCACGCCGCGCGGCCATAATTCACACTTCGTTCACTCATTCCCCGCCCGGGGAGAGTATAATGGACCTGTGATCCGAATTTCCTGAGAAAGGAGTCCGCACGATGGCAACCGTTTTCCTGCGCGCCGCGTCTTTTTTCCTGTGCGTCCTCCTTTCGGGACTCCTGCCCCCCGTGCACGCGCCGAAGGCACCCTGCCTGCGGGCGCTCCTGATCGGATGCGATCATTTCGTCACCCGCGAATCCACCGCCCCCGCCGCCACGATGAACGTGTCCCTCCTGGCGTCGGCGATGGCCACCGACAGCCGGGGCTATCAGGTCATCCGCACCGAGGCCGACAGCATCACGGGCCTTGACACCCTTGAACGTGCCGTGGCTGAAACCTTCCTCGACGCCGGAGAGGGCGACGTTTCGCTGATCTATATCTCCACCCATGGGCTGTATTCCCCCCAGGCCCCCTTAAGCAACTGCGCTTTGGTGTTCAGCGACGGGGCCGACGAAACCATCGTGACCGCTCCGGAGCTCAAGAACCTTCTGGACACGGTGCCGGGGATGAAGATCGTCATCCTGGACGCCTGTACCAGCGGCGCCTTTATCGGCAAGGGGCTGAACGGCGTCGGCCGCGGGACCGGTGTATTCCAGGATCCGGATTACCGGGTGCTGTGCTCCGCCGGCGGCAGCGAGGAAAGCTGGTACTGGCACAGCGAGGACGACAGCGACCCGGGCACCCAGTACGGGGCCAGTTATTTCGCCACCGTCCTCGCCTCGGTGTTCGAGCCCGGCACCGGCGCGGACGGCAACCGGGACGGCACGGTCACTCTACAGGAGGCATACGCCTACCTGGGCGCCGGCTATGCCGCCTCCACGCCCCAGGTTTATCCCCAGGACGACCGGGGCACGGTGCTGTACGCTTATCCCCGGGGCCAAAGCGGGGCCGCCGGCGGCAGGATCATCCGGGACCTGCAGCTGAACGGGAGCGTCATCACCGCATCCGATCCATCCATCCGCTTCACCTTTACCCAATTGGAAAGCGGCACTGTATATTACCAGCTGATCTACCGGTCCCAGGGCGCCTGGGATTTCGGCAGCGTCCAGATGATCAGCGACAGGGACGCCGCCCCGGACGCCGGCACCCCGGGTCTGAAGGAAAGGAGCCTCACCATCGGTGGCCTGAACGAGCAAAGCTATGGGTATGTGATGCTCCTTCTGATCACCAGGCCCTCAGGCCACGCGGAGATGCAGGCATCGGCGCTGATCTCGGTCCACCCCGAGGACGGGGAAAACACGGTGTCCTGCGTTACGGATCCTTCCTTTGCCCCCGGCGCCGGCAGGGAATGCGCCATCCTGGTCCGCCACACCCTCCCATGCTCCCTGTCCGTGTCCATTCTGGACGAGGAGGGCAGCACCGTGAGGATGCTGTCCTATTCCCTCCCCAGCCGTCCCCAGAGCTTCCAGGGAAGCACCTTTTCCTGGGACGGGCGGATGAACGACCTTTCCCCCGCGCCCGCGGGGAATTACACCGTGAAGGTCACCGCCCTGACCGGCGGCCGCACGGTGACGGTCCTCAGCCGGCCCCTGACCCTTTTGCGCACGTCGGAAGGAGAATGACCGGGAATATAATCGCGGCTGCCGGATCACATGTTCAGGACCCGGCGGCCGCGATTTTCATGTTTTTTATTCTCCCAGGTACGCTTTGCGCACCGCGTCGTCATGCAGCAGTTCACCGGCCGGCCCGGTCATGGTTATTTTGCCGGTTTCCAGCACATAAGCCCTGTCCGCCACCGAAAGCGCCATCTGGGCGTTCTGCTCCACCAGGAGGATGGTGGCACCGTTTTCATGCAGGGAGTGGATGATGTCAAAGATCTGTTCCACCAGGATCGGGGCCAGGCCCATGGACGGCTCGTCCAGCATAATCAGCTTGGGCTTTGACATCAGCGCCCTGCCCATCGCCAGCATCTGCTGTTCGCCGCCGGACAGGGTGCCGGCCACCTGTTTTTCCCTCTCCTTCAGGCGGGGGAACTGTTTGTAGACCCGCTCCAGGGAGGCGTCGATCTCCCCATTCGGGCGGGTAAAGCCGCCCATTTCCAGGTTTTCCCGGACCGTCATCTGCTGGAATATCCTTCTCCCTTCCGGGCAGAGCACCATGCCCCTGGCCGTCATGCTGCTGGCCTTCAGGCGGGTGATGTCCTCCCCGTTGAAGGTGATATTGCCGCCCCGGGGGTGCAGAAGGCCGCAGACCGTGTTCAGGGTGGTGGATTTGCCCGCGCCGTTGGCGCCGATCAGGGTGACGATCTCGCCCTCGCTGACGTCAAAGGAGATCCCCTTGATGGCGTGGATGTTGCCGTAAAACACGTGCAGGTCCTGTACGGACAAAAGGCTCATTTGGCCTCCCCCTTCCCCTTGCCGAGATAGGCCTCGATG
>JAFWWK010000010.1 GCA_017523615.1 Clostridia bacterium | reverse complement strand
TCGCTGTTGTCCGTCATATCGTGCTGAATGTCCTCAAATCTATGGATGATAAGATGTCTGTTGCCCGAAGGCGCCGCCATTGTGCCTATGATGACGACTACCTCGAAAAAGTCATGAGGTCCATTCATGCGTGAGCCGTGGTGCAAAAAAGCCCCAAGCCCATAGACGGGAGCGTCCGCACTTTTGCAAAAAAACGCTTGACACATCTCTTCGCTGACGTTATAATAACCGAGGCTTGAAAGAGCCTGTGCCTAAGACAGCAGGTACCGCAGCGCGGTTTAATGGGGTCTCCCGCCAGCCGAGGTGCAAGTGTGATCAGACATTATTTCCAAGTGATGTTTCGATGCCCTTGTGCCCAATGCACAGGGGCTCTTTTAATTCAGCCTGGAAGAAGGTGAAACTGAAGCATGAGCGCGAATCAGGAAGCGAAAAAGCAGATCGTCAGCGAGATCAAGGAGAAATTCCAGAACGCCCAGTCCGTGGTGGTGGTCCATTACTCCGGCGTCACCGTCGAAGAAGTGACCAAGCTGCGCAATCAGTTCCGTGAAAACGGTGTTGAATACTGCGTTCTCAAGAACAAGCTGGTGAGCCGCGCGCTGGACGAACTCAACATCTCCGGCCTCGGCGATCATCTGACCGGCCCCAACGCCTTTGCCTTTGGCATGAAGGACGCCGTGGCCCCCGCGAAGGTCATCTGCGAATTCATCGAAAAGAACAAGAAGGAAAAGGAAAACCTCAGCGTAAAGGGTGGTCTTCTGGACGGTCAGGTCATGACCGAGAGCGGCATCAAAGCCCTGTCTCTGATCCCCTCCAGGGAAGTCCTTCTGGCCCGTCTGGTCGGTTCCATCAACAGCCCGATCGCCAAGATGGTCTATCTGCTTGATGCCATCGCCAAGAAGAACGAAGAAGCCACTGCCTGAACTATCCAACCGCACGAAGATTTTGAATGGAGGATGCGCACAATGACGCATGAAGAATTTATTTCCGCTATCGAGAGCATGAGCGTTCTCGAGCTGAACGAACTGGTCAAAGCCCTGGAAGAGAAGTTTGGTGTTTCCGCCGCCGCTCCCGTGGCTGTTGCCGCCGGCCCCGCCGCCGCTGCTGCCCCCGCTGAAGAGCAGACCGAATTCGACGTTATCCTGGCCAACGCCGGCTCCGAGAAGATCAAGGTCATCAAGGCCGTCCGTGAAGTGGTTTCCGGCCTGGGCCTGAAGGAAGCCAAGGAATTCGTTGAGTCCGCCCCCAAGGCCCTCAAGGAAGGCGCCACCAAGGAAGAAGCCGAAAAGATCAAGGCCATGTTCGCCGAAATCGGCGCCACCGTCGAGATCAAGTAATCTTTCCGCGTTTCATCGCCCGCTCCGTATGGAGCGGGTTTTTTGTTTCATCAAAGGTCCCTCCCTCAGAGGGCGCGCCTAAACGCCGCCTTTACCCGAGAAGGGCTTTCAGTTCCTCAGGGAAGGGCGCCGTCAGTTTCATTCTTGCCCCTGTCACCGGGTGAACGAACTCCGCGGTATGGCTGTGCAGCGCGAAGCGGCCGGGAAGCTCGTTGATCTCTTCGCCGTACATATAGTCCCCCGCTACAGGGCATCCCAGGGAGCTGAGGTGAACGCGGATCTGGTGGGTGCGCCCGGTGTAAAGCCGAAGGAACACAAGCGCCCTCCCGCGCCCTGTTTCCAATACGCGGTAAAAGGTCTCCGCCGGCTGTCCCAGTTCTGAAACCGTACGTCTGACTCCCCCCGCCTCCCGAAGGATGGGGCGGGAGATCATCCCTTCCTTCTCCCCGGGGATCCCCTCCGTCACCGCCAGGTAGGTCCGGACAAAGTCATCTGTATGCAGCTTTTTCTGAAGCGCCGCCTGGCAGAAAGCGTTCCGGGCGATCAGCATCACCCCGCTGGTCCCCTTGTCCAGCCGGTTCACCGGACGATACACAAAACAGGGATCTTCCCCGTAATGATAAAAGACCCTTCCCTCCAGGCTGTCCCCGCCCTGCCTGGCGGAAGCGATGGAAGCCAGCGGCGCCGGCTTGTCCACCGCCAGAAGATCCTCATCTTCAAAAAGGATCCCGAAAGGCCCGTCAAAAGCCTTCAATCCGTGCCATACCGGCTTCTCGTCCCGGAGGAGGACGGTCACCCTCTCCCCCGCCAGAGTACGGCGGTCCGTATGTACCTCCTGCCCGTCCAGCAAAATGGCCGAGGAAAACTTCAGCCTGCTGACAAGGCTCCTTGCGAGCTGCATCTTGTTTTTCAGGATCTGTCCCACCGTGCTCCCTTCCTCGGAAGACGTGACTACATGCTCAAGGATACGCATATTTCCCCCTGACATCATTCCGGCCGTTCCGGAAAACCGGCCTCCCAAACATGACCGGCCGAAGCCTCGGTTTTATTGTATCCCGCGGGGCCTTCGCCTGTCAATTTCCCATCCGTGCAGGTCGTGTCCGCCTTTTCACTGCATTTTTTTACCACAATCCGTCAAATATGTAGAATTTGGTCAGGAATATTGACAATGTACGATTTGGGATATAAAATGGACTGGTTATCAGAAACGGAGGAAGATGAGATGTCCGAGTCCCTTTTATTTGTTCTCAACGAAAGCCCGGATGACCAGCCCGCGGTCCTTGTCGAGGGGATCCACACCCCCGACCCGCTGGCCGAACGTTCCGCGGTCTATATTTCCGCGTCCGGTTCCGCCATGCTCCAGTGCTCCTCCCAGCGGCTGCAGCCGCTGGAAAAATGGACCTGGTTTGCCCTTGAAAGCGGCCAGATGGAGCTTCGGTACGGCGATACCCTGATCTCCCTTTCCGGCGGGGACTGCTGCATGATCCCTCCCGGGACGGACGGCGTGGTGCTTGACATCAGCGAGGAATCCAGGATCCTGTGGATCATGGTGGGCGGAGCTCTGGCCGAGGCATTCATGATCCGCCTGGGCGCGATCCCACAGAAGATCATGAAGCAGGGCGCGCTCCCTACCCAGCTGAACCTGGCCAAGCACATCGTCCAGGCCACAGTGCGGCTCCTGGATGTGATGGAATCCTCTTCGGCCCAGCTTCAGCAGCTGCTCTGGGCCATGCTGGCCACCCACAACGGCCAGCCCGTAGCCATGGATGCGGTGCTTAGCCACGAGATCGCCAAGGTGGTGGACGCCATGCGCAAAAACCAGTACCGGGACAATTTTTCCCTGGCGGATATGGCCGCTCTTTCCCGCATGCCGGTGGAGACCTTCCGCAAGCGTTTTGTCTCCGAAGTCGGGATGCCTCCCCAAAGCTACCAGCTTTTCTGCAAAATGGAACGCGCCAAAGTCCTGCTCAAGCAGGGCTATACCGTGCGCCAGAGCGGCATCGAGGTAGGCATGAGCGACCCCTATCATTTCTCCAAGGCATTTAAAAACATCGTGGGAATGAGCCCCTCTTCCTACTCCAAGACCGCCACAAAATGAAACTGACGCTTCAGGAAGCCGTTGCAACTGAAAAAGCGCGCCTTCTGTCCCCGCTGGAACTGGCTTTCATCGGGGACAGCGTGCATACCCTCCTCACCCGTACCCGCATCGCCGACCGCACCCGGCGGCCCAACGACCTGCACCGGCTTTCGGCCATGGAGGTCAACGCGTCCGCCCAGGCTGAGCAGCTCGCACGGATCCTGCCCTACCTGACCGAGGAGGAAGCGGATATCGTGCGGCGCGGCCGCAACGCGCACCCGCGGCACGCGGCGCCTCACTCATTTTCACCTGATCTTTACCGGGCGTCGACAGCGCTTGAGGCGCTTTACGGATACCTGTTTATCACCGGCTCCGGCGACCGTCTTGCCTGCCTTGACGACATTGCCCGGGGAAAGGAAGAGGACCATGGCTGAGACCGCCCTCAAAGTAACCCTTCTGGCGCATACGCCCGATATCGAAAAGACCTGCGCCATTGCCGCGCGCACCTGCTACAGCGCCATGCACTCAGACGAACTGACGGCCTGGGCCGATGAAAAGGACACCGGAGCGTTCCTCGAAAATGTCATGTCCTCGGGTCACCTCTCGGTCCTGGAGCACGCTTCCTTCACTTTCTTTGTGGAGGGTGTCTCCCGCAGTCTGCTGGCGCAATTGACACGGCACCGCATCGCATCCTTCAGCGTCCAGAGCCAGCGCTACGTATCCATGGCCGGGGGCTTTGATTACGTCGTTCCTCCGGCGATCAGGGACCTGGGTGAAGAAGCCGTCAGGGAATACGGTGACCAGATGGCGCAGATGGCCGGCTGGTACGCCCGGTGGCAGGAAAAGCTCGGCGGCGGCCCCTCCGCCAACGAGGACGCGCGTTTTGTCCTTCCCAACGCCTGCGAGACCCGCCTGACGGTGACCATGAACCTGCGGGAGCTTCTGCATTTCTTCTCCCTCAGGTGCTGCAGCCGCGCCCAGTGGGAGATCAGGAGCCTGGCTGTGGAGATGCTCCGCATCTGCCGCAGGGAAGCGCCCTCTGTTTTCGCAAACGCCGGTCCCGGCTGCGTCCGGGGCGCGTGTCCCGAGGGCAAACGGTCCTGCGGGAAATCAAAAGAGATCAGGGATTTTTTCGCCTCGATCTGATCCACACCGATAAAGGAGATCCAATTATATGGCTTACTACAATAAACTTCCCCCGAAATCCCTGACCCGCGGGGATCATCTGCGCAAAGACGCGAAGGAATGGGTAAAGGACGAAGGCAGCGAATACCGCCGGAGCCGCGGCGCGGCTGCTTCCCGGCCCGCAAAGGAAGATCCCCGGCCTTTTTCATCCCGTGACCGCCGTCCCTCCCGGGCGCCGGAAGGCGCTCCCGCCCGGCCCGCAAAGGAAAGCGCCCGCCCGACAGACAGGACGCGTCCGGCTTCCCGTCCCGAGCGAACCGTCCACGCCGCGCCCGCGCCCGAAGCCTTTGGGCGTTCGGACGGTCCTTCCCGGACTTCCGAACCCGAAAACCTGATCGTCGGGCGCAATCCCATCCGTGAAGCGCTCCGCTCCGGACGGGACATCGAAAAGCTGCTGGTGGCCAAAGGCGACCTGAACGGCACCGCCCGGGAGATCGTGGCCGAGGCGCGGGAGCAGCACATTCCTGTGCAGACCGTCGAACGCTCCAGACTGGACGAGATCTGCCGCAATCACCAGGGCATGCTCGCCTTTGCCAGCGCCTATCGTTATTATGAAGTGGAGGATATGCTCGAGGACGCCGCCCGGCGGGGAGAAAAGCCCTTCCTTGTCATTCTTGACGGCGTCACGGATCCCCAGAACCTGGGAGCCATCATCCGCACCGCCGCCTGCGTCGGCGCCCACGGGGTCATTGTTCCACAGCGCAGGGCTGTCGGCCTGACTCCGTCGGCCGTGAAGGCATCGGCGGGAGCCATCGAAAAGATCAAGGTCGCCAGGGTTACCAATCTTGCCCGGACCCTGGACATGCTCAAGGAAAAGGGCCTCTGGCTGTACGCCGCGGACATGAACGGCGTCCATTACCGCAAGGTCGATTTCTCCGGTGCGGTGGGGCTGGTCATCGGCTCCGAGGGGGACGGCATTTCCCGCCTGACCCTGGAAAAATGCGATCATCGGGTCGCCCTTCCCATGACCGGCGCCATCGACAGCCTCAACGCGTCTGTCGCCGCCGGCATACTGATGTACGCCGTCAGGGATTTCCGCTGACGATCTTATTGATTAAAAAGGTGCGTCCATGTCTGAAAACGATAACGGCAGGGATGAATTTGAAGCTTACCGTGCGCTGACCGACGAGCAGGCCGTGGAGGCCGCCCAGCAGGGCGATAATCAGGCGCAGGACTATGTCCTGGACGAATACAAGAATTTCGTCCGGTCCAAGGCGCGCAGCTATTTTCTGATCGGGGCGGATCATGAGGATATCGTCCAGGAGGGTATGATCGGCCTTTACAAAGCCATCCGGGATTTTCGTCCCGAAAAGCAGGCCTCCTTCAAGGCGTTTGCCGAATTATGCATCAAACGGCAGATCATCACCGCCATCAAGACTGCGACCCGGCAGAAGCACTATCCCCTGAACAGCTACGTTTCACTCAACCGCCCGCTTTTCGACGAGGAAAGCGACCGGACGCTTCTGGACGTCCTGGAGGGCAGGACCACCAATCCCGAGGACCTGTACATTTCAAAGGAACACCTCAGCGGCATTCAGCAGCAAATGGATCTTTTGCTCAGCGATCTCGAGCAGCAGGTCCTGGACAAATTCCTGGACGGGAAAAGCTACCAGGAGATCGCGGAAGACCTGGACAGGCACGTCAAATCCATCGATAACGCCCTCCAGCGTGTCAAGCGGAAGCTGACACGTTACCTGGAAGAAAACGACTATCCTCTTCCCCACTGAGTAATGCTAAAACGACGGGCCGGCTCTACGCTGGCCCGTATCTTTGGAGGCTTTCTGCGTTTATGAAACTATTGACCATCGTCGTCCCCAGCTACAATTCCGCCGCGTACCTGGAACGGTGCGTCCGTTCCCTGACTGGCGGCGGAGATGAACTGGACATACTGATCGTGGACGACGGCTCCACCGACGAGACCGGTGCCATCGCGGACCGCCTCAGCGCGGAATATCCCGGTCTCGTCCGGGTCATCCATCAGGAAAACGGCGGTCACGGGGAGGGACTCAACCAGGGCATCCGCGCCGCGAAAGGTCTGTACCTGAAAACAGTGGACAGCGACGACCGCCTGGACGGGGCTGCCCTGAAGAAGCTGCTGGATATCCTGCGGGCCCATTCAGCCCCCGGGGACCAATTGGACCTGGTCGTCAACGATTACGTTTACGACCGTGAGGAGCAGCCCTGCTGTTTCAAGGTCCGCTACAACGCCGTCATGAAGACCGGGCGCGTCCTTTCCTGGGATACCGTGCGGTCCTTTCCTATCTGGAAGCAGTTCATGATCCATTCCCTCACCTACCGTGTGCAGATGCTGCGGGACATGGGGCTGGAGCTTCCGAAGCACACCTTCTACGAGGACACCCTATATATTTACCGTCCGCTCCCCTTCACCAAACGGCTGTATTACCTTGACCAGCCGCTCTACGGCTATTTCATCGGCCGGGAAGACCAGAGCGTCAACGACAGCGTGATCATCCGCCGCCTGGATCAGGTGACCCGGATCACCACCGACATGATCACTTCCTACCCGATGTCTTATCTGAGGAATCTCCCAAGAAAGCTGAAAAACTATATGCTCAACAATATGGCGGGCCAGTTGTTCACCGCCTCGTCCCTCCAGTACATGAGCGGGGAAAAAGGGCTGGAGATGAACAGGGCCATGTGGCAGGATATCCGCCGGTTTGATCCGGAGTTGTATACCGCCCTCAGGCGCCATGTGCTCGGCATGTTCACGGTGCTGCCCGGCAGAGCCGGCCGCGGTCTGCTGGTCTGGTCCTACAAGCTGGGCCGGAGGATGATCAAGTTCTGAAAAAAGGAAGGGCTGCCGTTATGGATTTTGATTTTGTTTCCGTCCCCGACCGCCGCGGCATGGACGCCCTGGCCGTGGACGAGATCGGCTGCGGCACGGAGGGCTCCAACGCGCCCATGGCGCCAAAGGACGGATTTTCCGCGATCCCCATGTGGGTCGCGGATATGAATTTCGCCACCTGCCCCGCCGTCACGCGGCACATCGCCGACCGGCTCGCACACCCGCTGTTTGGCTATTTCCTGCCGTCGGACGCTTATTACGACGCGGTCATCTCCTGGCATCGGGACAGGAACGGAGTCACCGGCCTCACCCGGGAAGCCATCGGTTATGAAAACGGGGTGCTCGGCTGCGTCGCCTCCGCCGTCCAGGCATTTTCATCCCCGGGCGAAAGGGTACTGGTCCACTCCCCTACCTATATCGGCTTCACCCACACCCTGGACAACAACGGCCGTGTTCCTGTTTTAAGCCCCCTGAAGCGGGACGAAAACGGCGTCTGGCGCATGGATTACGAGGATATGGACCGCCGCCTGAAGAAGGACCGGATCCATCTGGGCATCTTCTGCTCTCCCCACAACCCCTGCGGCCGGGTCTGGGAGGAATGGGAGATCCGGCGGGCCATGGAAGTCTACCGGGAAAACGGCTGTGTCGTCATTTCCGACGAGATCTGGTCCGACATCCTTCTGGACGGTCACAGGCACATCCCCACCCAGAGTGTTTCCGCCGACGCCAGGGAACGCACCATTGCGGTCTACGCCCCCAGCAAGACCTTCAACCTGGCCGGCCTGATCGGCAGCTATCACATCGTATACGATCCTTACCTCAGAGACAGGCTGCGCCGACAGAGCGAATGCTGCCACTACAACAGCATGAACGTCCTTTCCATGCACGCCCTCATCGGCGCCTACGGCTCCGAAGGCAGGAAATGGACGGACGAACTGTGCGCCGTGATCTCGAAAAATATCGAGTACGCCTGTTCCTTTATAAAGCAGAATTTCCCCGGCGTCGACTTTGCCCGGCCCGAAGGCACCTATATGGTGTTCCTCCACTGCGAAAAGTGGTGCCGCTCCCATAGCCTCTCCCTCGCGGACCTTCTGCGCAGGGGCTGGGACGTCGGGGTCGGCTGGCAGTCCGGCGGACCCTTCCATGATCCCTGGGGCATCCGCGTCAATTTTGCCCTTCCCTTCAGCCTGGTCAGTGAAGCCATGGAGAGGCTGAAAAAGCACGTATTTATCTGAATACCACGGCTTTGCTCATAAAATAATTGAATATCACCACCAGAACGTTCATCAGAAGCTTGTCAATGAGATCCGGCATCACGTACAGGCACACCGTAAAAAGCGCCAGGTCAAAAATCAGATAGGATGCGGCCCGGGACAGGAAGAACATGGCCAATTCCCGCCCGGCGCCGTTTCCCATGCCCTTTCCGCTGCGAAAAACGTATTTTTTGTTGGTCACGAAAGCAAAAAGGACCGAAAGGACCCACGCCGTCAGGTTGCTGATATTTGCCCTGATCCTGTACGCGTCGCTGTCCTGCGGCACACGGTCCATCCCGGTCACGTTCCTCATCACCCAATAGACCGCGTAATTGACCGCCGTGGTCAGCACGCCGAAAACGATATACCAGATAAGCTCCTTCCGCCGCGCCTCATCATCCCAGACGCCGCGGATCTTGCATATCACGCCCCGGAACAGAGCTTTGGCCTTATTCATCGCCGTCCTGCCTTTCATACTGCATGGTTTCCCCGTCGTCCCCCCGGGCATAGGAAGCCGAAAGCACTTTTCCCAGGGAGATCGAGCGGAGCTTTTTGTCTCGGATCGAATTTTTGATGTATTTCAGTTCATCCGCGTCCCATTCAACGCAGATCACGTTGAGATATTTTGCCTTTTCCCCATCCTGTGGAAGCACCATCAGGCGGATGGGCCGGGCATGATCCCGGGAGTATACAAAAAAGCGTTCCATCATTCCCCCGCTTTCACCCGGTAGATGGCTATCTCACCCCGGGACGATTCGAAGACCTTGTCGGCCACCGCCTCCAGTCCTTCGGTGTCCACCGACAGTTCGGCGCGCTCATAGCTGCCGACAAAGATATACCGCACCCCGTATTTTTCAAGGATCCCCTGGTTCGCTTCCGGATCGCCGTAAAATGTCCGGATCTCGTACTGCCTTTCCCAGGTGGTGAAGCCGTGATACCACAGCCACAGGTCCGGCCCGCATACGATGGTCCTTCCCGCGAGGGACGAGACCGGATTGATATGCTGGGTCCACGTCATAAAGACGTCATGTTCCCCGGTATTCCCCTCGATGTATCGCGCCGCCTCCGCGTCCTCGGTCCCGAACAGCCGGTAATCACTCACGCATTCCCTGCCGACGGTGATCACCGCTGACGCGAAGAATGCGACAAGACACAGCACAGCGATCGCATGTCTTGAGCGCCAGCCCTTGAGCTTTTCAAACAGCTCGACCGCATAATCCGCCGCCAGGACTGCCGCGAACATATACCAGATATAAAAGATCTTGTTGTTGTCATATTCGTTGGGCTGGAACTGGATGAACTCCGCACAAAGGAAAGCCACCATCGCGCCGGCGGCCAGGAAACGCCTGCGCGGCGATCTTTCGAAAAGCGACAGGATAAAAAAGACAAACGGCAGGCCGATGTTCTTGACGTAGAACCAAAGATACCCGTCCCTCAGCCCCTGGGAGCCGGAATTGTTGACCCAGTTGAAATGGAAGCTGATAAAATGATCGCTTCCCTTCATCTGTCCAAAGGTCCATATAAACAATTGGGGCAGGGCGAGCAGCGCGGCCGTCGCCCCGTACACCGCCCAGGGCACCAGGCGGCTGAGGATGGGACGTTTCTCCGCGGCACAGAATATCAGGTCATAAGCCATCCAGCCCAGGCTAATCATGGCCAGCGCGGCGAAAGAATGGGTGTGGATCATCGGGAGCGCGCCGCCCATCACGCCCATGAGAACGGTGCGCCGAAGCATGTTCCCCGCAGACGCAAGGCATTCCGGATCCTCGCTTTTCCCCACCCGGGGCGGGACCATGGTATCGCATACAAGATACAGGCAGGGGATCACCATGCAGTATCCGCCGAGGGTCGTCCGCTGGGGAATGAACATGTCGCAGATGATATTGCTCCAGCGCAGGTTGTAATAGGCCTGCTCCGCATGGTTCGTCGGCGCGGTGTAATACCCGTTCAGCATGTTGCCGAGCCGCTGAGCAAAGCCGCTGCCGGACTGGAGCTGGTTTGCGGAATCCGTCCCCAGGCTGACGCCGATCATATCAAAGGCATACAGGAAGCCCAGGCCGCCGTTGAGGAAAAAGAGCAGAACAGCCAGCCGCGCCCCCGCCGTGCGTTCGGCGATGCGGCCGGTCAGCAGGCAGTACCCCGAAAAGGCCAGGAAGAGCATCACCGCCGAGGGAAAGATCACCGCGCTCCTCAGCCCCATGCCGAAAAGCATCATGCTGGTGCAAAGGCTGTCCGAAAGGAAGGGATAGGCCAGCTTTTCCCCGGGGAAAATGCTGTAATCCGCCGGGAAGCGGGCGTTCCTGAGAGATGTGACGATGGCGAGATGAAGGTTCAGGTCCCCATATGTGCTCTGTCCGCAGTGCAGGCCGTCGCTCCGCGGCGCAATGGTATGGGTGCATTCCAGGTAAACCGACAGCGCGGTCAGGGGAAGGGCGATCATGAGCACCGTCCAAAGGAGCCGCCGGTCCCCGTCGTCCCATTCCCGCGCAGTCCTGCGGTCCCTCGCGAGCCAGCAGCCGGCCCCGGCCAGGGCAAGGAGCGCCAGGGCCGCCAGGTGCCCCGCCACGGTAAAGCCCAAAGGAAATGCCATGAGGGCAGGCAGCCACATGCACAAAAGCAGGCCCAGGCACAGGCCCAGATAGATCCTGCCGATCATCCTGAACCGGGGAAGCAGCAGGCGGACCATCCCGACCCCCGAGGCCAGGAAAACCAACAAATACAAAACAGAAAGCATGCCGGCGTCTCCTTGGGAATTTTGACGTTATTATACATCAAAACATCCCCTCTGGCAATCGCGCTCGAAGCGCGGAGGAAAACGGCAGCCGCTGTTTGCGCAAAGTGCGCTTTTTTTGACCGAAAAGCGTTTCCCGGCATCCCTTCCGGGAAAGGCCCGACCGGTGCGTTTTTGATCTTGCGCCGCAGTCGATCCGCCGTGGAAACATCGGTAATTTCCCTTTGAACAATGACCGGAACTATGCTATACTTTTAGTTTGAAAGGAGTTGTTCCGCACATGAGATGCTCCTGCCCCAATTGCGGGGAATTTATGGAACACGCGGAAACATCCGCGTCCTGTGTCTGTCCCAACTGCCTGGCCCGCTGCACCGCCTGTCTTGGAACGGACAGTGTGATCTCCAGGGAGACCTTTCTCCGGATGCGGTCGGACCAGTCCGCCGGCGCGTCCGAACCGGCCCCGGCAAACGGCGCCCATACCGGCAAAGAATAAGTATACGGGAGTGATTAAGAATGGACCGCAAGGATGAGATCATCAGCCGTCAGAATGACCTTTTGCAGGACATGCTCAAAAAACAGTTCAAGAGCATCACCGAGGATCTTTGGGGCCTGCATACCGAACTGACCTCAAGGAGCGCCATGGATCCTTTTAAAGACCTGGTCCCGCCGGTCTCCCCTGTCTCCCCCGTCCCCGATAAAAAGGCTGATAAAGGGGCCGGACCCAAGAGTGAAACATCCTCCGTTCCTGAGGCCGCCCCTGCCGCAGCGCCTGAAGCGGAGGAGCAGGCCCCGGAGGAGACCATTGAGGACCTGAAGGCGGAGCTGGACTCCTATATCGGCCTGAGTGTCATCAAGTCCGAGGTCAATTCCCTGATCAACTGGATCGGGATCATGAAAGCCCGCCAGGCGGCGGACCTGCCCACCCCCGATCTGTCGCTGCACATGGTCTTTTCCGGGAATCCCGGCACCGGCAAGACCATGATCGCCCGGCTGATGGCGCGCATCTATAAATGCCTGGGTATCCTCAGCAAGGGCCACCTGGTGGAGGTGGACCGTTCAGGCCTGGTGGCCGGTTATGTGGGGCAGACCGCCCTCAAGACCCAGGAGGTCATCAACAAGGCCCTGGGCGGAGTGCTCTTCATCGACGAAGCCTACGCCCTGACCGAAAACAGGGGCGGCACCGATTATGGCCAGGAGGCCGTGGACACCATTCTGAAGGCCATGGAGGATCACAGGGACGATCTGATCGTGATCGTGGCCGGATATACCGAGCTGATGCAGTCCTTCATTTCTTCCAACCCCGGCCTGGAAAGCCGCTTCAACCGCTTCATGCAGTTCCCGGATTACACCGTGGACGAGCTTGTCGGCATCTTTGAGATGCGCTGCGGGAAAAGCTGCTATTCCCTGTCGGAGGACGCCAAAGCCCTTCTTCCCGAGATCCTCAGGGAAAAGAGCAAAAACGTCAAGGGTTTCGGCAACGGGCGCGGTGTCCGCAACCTGTTTGAAAATGCCATATCCAACCAGGCGGACCGGCTCAGCCAGGAAACGGGCGAATTGACCCGCGAAAGGCTGATGGAGATCACCGCAGCGGACCTTAAGGCCGCCGCCGAGGAATCCGACGGCGACAGTCTCGAAAAGGCCGCCGCCGATGCCGCCATCAAGGACCTGATGTCCAGCGTTTCCTCCATGGCATCTTCCCTCTCCGGGATCCCCGCCGTGGAAAAGCCGGACGGGGAAACGAAGGATAACGCAGCGGCGGACAAGGATGCGGGACCCGGCGAAAAAACGAGCGATCCGGAAAATACGGAAAACTGAGCCCGCCGATCGCGCTGCGTCCTTGACACCCGTTGTCCTGCATTGTATACTCAATTCGCTTCCCGGAACATCACTTTCTACTGGAGGTTATGCAAAATGAAGGATTATTATGATCTGCACGTAGCGGGCCTTGAGCGCAGGCTCCCTCTGTGCCGGGTCAACGACCAGCTGTATATCGGCGCTTTCGTCATTTTCGGCGACGTGGAACTGACCACCGCCTCCGCCAGGGAGCTGCTCAAGATCGCCCCCGAGCACGATATCCTGATCACCGCGGAATCCAAGGGTATCCCGCTGGTATACGAAATGGCTCGCCAGGCGGGCGAAAACCGCTACCTGATCGCGCGCAAGGCCCCGAAGCTTTACATGCGCAACATCTTCTCCACCGAGGTCACTTCCATCACCACCGCCAAACAGCAAACGCTGTGCATCGACCAGGAGGATGCCGACGCCATGCGCGGCAAGCGAGTCCTGATCGTGGACGACGTGATCTCCACCGGCGAATCCCTCAAGGCCGTGGAAAAACTGGTCGAGGAAGCGGGCGGCATCATCGCCGGCAG
>JAFWWK010000080.1 GCA_017523615.1 Clostridia bacterium | reverse complement strand
AGGGTGCCGATGGTGGCGCCGAAGCCGTTGGTCATCATCATGAACAGGCCCTGGGCGCTGGAGCGGATGTCCTGCGGGGCGTTCTGCTCCACGTACAGGGAACCGGAGATGTTGAAGAAGTCAAACGCGAAACCGTACACGATGCAGCTCAGCACGAACAGGAGGACACCGGGCATCGCGGGATTACCGAGACCGAAGAAAGCGAAGCGACCCACCCAGGCGAACATGGCGATGAGCATCACGTTCTTGATGCCGAAGCGCTTCATGGCGAACGGGATGAGCAGGATGCACAAGGTCTCGGAAGCTTGGGAGATGGCGATCAGGGCGTTGGAATTCTTTACGGCGAAGGTGTTCGCGAGAGCCGGGTCGGCGGCGAAGGAGCCGAGGAAGGTGTTCGCGTAGCCGTTCGTGATCTGCAGGGAAGCGCCCAGCAGCATCGAGAAGATGAAGAAGATGGCGAACTGGGGATCCTTGAACAGGGTAAAGGCCTTCAGGCCGAAGGCTTCGGCGAGGTTCTCGTTCTTCTTGGTCTTGTCAATGGGACAGCGAGGCATGGTAAGGGCGTAGCCGGCCAGCACCAGGGACAGGAAGCCCGAGGAGATAAGCTGCGTGTAGCTGTCCTGCATGGCGACGCAGCCGATGTGCAGGAAGTTGGTCAGGAGCATCGAACAGATGAAACCGACGGTGCCGAAAACGCGGATGGGCGGGAATTCCTTCACGGGGTCCATGCCTTCCACGGCCATCGCGTTATAGGAGACGGAGTTCACGAGGGCGATGGTGGGCATGAAGAAAGCGACGCTCAGGCTGTACAGGATGAACAGGGGAGCGAACTGGACGTTCTGCCCGGCGCTCATGCAGTAGAAGCCGGCCCCGGCCATGAAGATGCCGGCGAGGCCGTGGCACAGGGAGAGGACCCGCTGGGCTTCCATCTTCTTGTCGGCGACGATGCCCATCAGCGTGGGCATGAAAATGGAGACGATGCCCTGCATGGCGAAGAACCATTTGATCTGGCTGCCGAGACCGATGTTGCCCAGATAGCGGCCCAGGGACGTCAGGTAGGCGCCCCAGACGGCAAACTCCAGGAACAGCATCAGGATGAGCTTGAAAGTTACGGGTTTGATTTTCATCTCGGGGTATGTTTTGGTTATCGTTTCAACATCACAATCACACAAATGTACAAAAAAATCCGTAACTTTGACGGATAAAAGGAAATAGATGTTCAAATACTGCCTGACAGCCCAGGACCCCCAGTCCGCCGCCCGCGCGGGTGTGATCTCGACCGACCACGGTGAGATCCGCACCCCCATTTTCATGCCGGTGGGCACCGTCGGATCTGTCAAGGGTGTCTATCACAGGGATTTGGAGGCGGATATCCAGGCCGAGATCATCCTTGGCAACACCTACCACCTCTACCTGCGCCCCGGGCTGGATACGCTTTTCAAGGCCGGCGGCCTGCACAAGTTCGAGCATTGGGACCGGCCCATCCTCACGGACAGCGGCGGTTTCCAGGTCTTCTCCCTGGCCCCCATCCGCAAACTCACCGAGGAAGGATGCCGGTTCGCCTCCCATATCGACGGATCCCGGCACACTTTCACGCCGGAAAACAACGTGGACACCCAGCGCATCATCGGTGCGGACATCATGATGGCCCTGGACGAGTGCTGTCCCGGTGACGCGGATTACCGCTATGCCGCCAAGTCCCTGAAGCTTACGCAGGGTTGGCTGGAGCGCTTCGCCCGTCATTTCGACGAAACGGAACCCTTATACGGCTATCAGCAGGTTATGTTCCCGATCATCCAAGGGTGTGTATATCCGGACCTGCGGAAGCAGGCGGTGGAGCACGCCTTGAAACTGGACAACGCGAACCGTGGCGGTTATGCCGTCGGCGGCCTGGCGGTCGGTGAGCCCACCGAGAAGATGTATGAGATGCTGGAGGTGACCTGCCCGATTCTGCCGAAGGACAAGCCCCGTTACCTGATGGGCGTCGGTACGCCGGCGAACATCCTGGAAGGCATCGCCCGCGGCATCGACATGTTCGACTGTGTGATGCCTACCCGCAACGGCCGCAACGGAATGCTCTTCACCTGGAACGGCATCCTGAACATGCGCAACGCCAAATGGACCGACGACTTCACGCCGCTGGATCCGGAGGGAACGTCCTTCGTGGACCATTATTACACGAGGGCGTATCTGCACCATCTGTTCGTCGCGAAGGAAATGTTCGCCGCCATGGTGGCCACGGAGCACAACCTCGCCTTTTACCTGGACCTGGTCCGCACGGCCCGCCGCCACATCGAGGCCGGGGACTTCGCGGCCTGGAAGAACGGAATCGTCAACCAACTGATGCAGCGACTGTAATGGGAATCAAGAGACTCGACTGGTACATCATCAAGAAGTTCATGGGCTCGTGCTTCGTCGCCCTGGGCCTCCTGACGGTCATCGTCATCATCTTCGACGTCAGCGAGAAGATCGACGACTTCGTGCAGAAGGAAGCGCCGCTGCGGGCGATCGTCGTGGATTACTACCTGAATTTCATCCCGTACTTCATGAACATGTACAGCCCGATGGTCGTTTTCCTGACGGTGATCCTGTTCACGTCCAAGATGGCGCAGAATTCCGTACTCCGCAGCTTAAGGCCACTAACGTGGAGGCTTCGCTTATCCACGAAGCTGCTATCGGCAAGATCGCCGGCGAGCAGCTTACCAAGCTTATGACGATGGGCCTGACTGAAAAAGAAGCAGAGGAAATGATAATTCAGGGCTTCCTGAGATAATATAAAGAAAGGTTTTCCGAAATGAAAAACGGCAGAAGGATACTTGCGTGGATAGGCATTGCGCTTATTTTGCTGATGTATGTTCTTACGATCATCTTTGCGATCATGGATAACCCGAACGCGAAGAACTGGCTTATGGCGGCTATATTCTGCACGGTTGCCGTGCCTGTGATCATTTACGCGATCCAGCTTGCCGTGAAGCATATTCCAGGAGTTAAATTCGAACCGGAAGAGAATGACGAAGATCCGGCTGATGAAGAAGGGGAGAGCTGATAATCAGACACGGGGGGATTCAGTTCTGAAAATGGACGGTTTTATTTCAAATACATCGGAACATATTGATTATCCGCAAAAGACAATGTACCGCCTTATTGCGGAAACGTCGGAAAAATATCCGGAATGGAACGCTTATACATTCTACAACAAAGCTGCTGCATATAAGCAGTTCAACAATGATATCTGCCGGGTAAGCAGGGCTTTCGCGAAGACCGGGCTGAAAAAAGGAGATGCTGTGACGCTCTGCCTTCCGAATATACCGCAGACCCTGGAAGCATTTTACGCACTGAACCGCAACGGGCTTGTCGCTAATATGATACATCCGCTTTCGGCTCAGTCCGAGATAGTTTTTTATCTGAACATGGCAAAGAGCCCCATGATCATCACGGTAGATATGTTCTATGAAAAGGTCATGGCGGCTGCGAAGGAAGCGGATCATCCCGTGGAAGTCATCGTTGTCAGGATCCAGGACAAGCTTCCGTTCTTTTACAAAATACTCTATGAAATAAAAGCCGGGCATAAATATAAAAAGTATCCCGATGATAAGAATGCCAGGCTCTGGAAGGACTTCCTTGCTGAAGGCGACAGCTTACCGCTGCCTGAGGAAGAGCCCTTTGACGAAACACGTACGTCAGTAATTCTCTACAGCGGCGGTACAAGCGGAACGCCAAAAGGGATATGTATTTCGGATCTTAATATGAATGCGCTGGCCTACCAGTGCCGTGAAATGATTCCGTATGAGATCGTACCGGGCCTTACCATGCTCAGCTGCATGCCTATGTTTCATGGCTTCGGGCTGGGTGTCAATATCCATACGGTGCTTGCTTTCGGAGCCTGCTGTATCCTGATGCCGACATTCAACACCAGGACTTATGCAAATGCGCTTTTGAAACACAGACCGAATTTT